>DQVN01000007.1 GCA_015661715.1 Sulfurivirga caldicuralii | reverse complement strand
TTCAGGTGGTGGCGGTGCCACGTCAGGGGCGCACCCTGTATCAGTTACGCACGGCCGTGATTCATGACCGGTTGGAGATGATCCGTCTACGCAATGGGTTGCAAAAAGCAGGGGCGCGGGTGTTGGTGGTGCAGTTGCGGTCTCAGTCACAACCCTGATCAAACTCGGTGCGCACCTGGTTGCGCCCGCACTTTTTGGCCAGATACAGGGCCTGATCCGCGCGCTCGATAAAGGCTTCGATGGTGTCTTCTTCCCCTTTGAATTCACCAATGCCAAAGGATGCGGTAATGGTGCCCAAGTGTTTGCCGTCGGTCTTACGTTTGAGATAGGCCTGGGAGAGAGCTTCTCGCAGGGCTTCAGCACGGGCACGTGCTTCTTCCAGCGATTCATCCTGGGTAATAATGGCGAATTCTTCACCCCCATAGCGACAGATGGTTTCATTGGGTCGTTTGGTTTTGAGCATCAGCCGCGCAAAATAGCGCAAGACGCTGTCACCGGTCAGGTGGCCAAAGGTGTCATTGAACTGTTTGAAGTGATCGATATCGGTCATAATCAAATGAAGTTGATCGGGCTTGTCTTCGTATGTGACCGTCAGTTCAGCCATGGTTTCATTGAAGGCGCGGCGATTGAGCAGACCGGTAAGCTCATCCTGCATACTGGCCATGCGCGCTTCCAGTAACTCTTTGCGTAAGCGTTGGATCTCTTGGGCCGAGGTGAGAATGACCTCTTCAAACTCATGGGTGTTTTCGCGCAGTCCCTGAGCCGTGGTCAACACCGTTTGCGTCAGTTCGCTGAGCTCTTCTTGATTCAAGGGTTGGTTCAGTTTTTGCGATGCGACTTCGAGCTGCTGGGTCTGTTTACTGAGGTGTTCGGCCAACTGCTCGATGCGCTGGGCCAGGGAGGTCAAAAGGTGGCGAATGGCACGGTCCAGCTCCGCCAGCGCAGACTCCTCATCGATGAGATATTTCTCGAACAACTCCCGTCCGTACCGGTCGGCATAGCCGTAATCATCCTGAAGGATATTATCCATCTCCTCGCGCAGAGCCGGCAGGTTGCCATTGAAATAGGTGTACCACACGGCGAAATTGACCGGGTTGGGGGTAACTTTGTGTTGCTTGAAAGCTTCAACCACCTGCTCAAAGATACGTTCCGTGCGAGGTGAGGTGTCGGCAAGAATGTCGAAGCGTAATGTCATTTTGGGATCTCTGGCTTTGAATCTGAATCTGTTGATTATACTATCCAATTTCGGGTCAAAAGAATGGGGGTGTGAAAGATGGCTTTGGATGCGGTTGCCCAAGCGGTACACAGGGTTTTTGCGCAACTGCCGCCCGATTTGGGGGCGTTGCCGGAGGATGCGCGATCCGCGTTGAAACTGGCGCTGACGCGGGCATTGAGGGAGTTGGACTTGGTCACCCGGGAGGAATTTGAGGTGCAGCAGCAGGTGCTGGCTAAAACGCGCCAGAAATTGGCCGCGCTGGAGGCACGGGTGGCCGCACTGGAGGCGCGTATGCATCCCTCTGACCAGGATATGCTGGACTGATGGGGCTGGCGCATATCGGCACCTGGGCGCTGAATGGCATGGAGGCGGTGGCGGTCAGCGTCGAGGTGCATCTCTCCAATGGCCTACCGGCTTTTAATGTGGTGGGTTTGCCGGAAGGGGCGGTACGGGAAAGTCGCGAGCGGGTGCGCAGTGCGCTGATCAATAGCGGTTTTGAGTTGCCCGCCAAACGCATCACGGTCAATCTGGCGCCGGCGGATCTGCCCAAGCAGGGCAGCCGTTATGATCTGCCCATTGCCTTGGGGATTCTGGTGGCATCCGGACAGCTGCCGGCTGAGCCGATCAACTCAGTGAATTGGTTGGGTGAGCTGGGGCTCAGTGGCGATATCCGTCCGGTAGAAGGGGTGCTGCCAGCGGGTGTGGCAGCGATTCAGGCAGGAATGCCCTTAGGCGTGCCCTTGGAAAATTTGGAGGAGCTGAGCCTGCTGACAGATTTGCAGGTGATGGGCGCTGCGCATTTAAGTGAAATCGCTGCCTGGGCGCTGGATGAGGGTGAGCTGGTTCGTCCTCAGCGTGTGCCCCATGACCAGTCACCCGCCTATACGGTGGATTGGGCTCAAGTGCGGGGCCAGTTACAGGCTAAACGGGCATTAGAGGTGGCCGTGGCTGGTGGCCATGCGGTGCTTTTGGTGGGGCCGCCGGGGTGTGGCAAGAGTATGCTGGCTGAGCGGGTGCCGACTTTGATGCCGTCTTTGGATACGGAAGCTGCACAGACGGTAGCCGTTATTCACTCAGTGGCCGGGCGTCCCCGTCGGGCGGCAGAATTCTTTCAACCGCCCTATTGCAAGGGAGAGAGCGGCTTGTCCGCAGCGGGTCTGATCGGGGGTGGGCAGCCGGTTCGCCCGGGTCTGATCTCCCTGGCCCATCACGGGGTGCTGTTTCTCGATGAGTTGACTGAATTCCGCCGCGATGCGTTAGAGGCGCTGCGTGCGCCCCTGGAGAGCGGCCAGGTGCATATCACCCGGGCCCATCAGCATGTGATTTATCCGGCGCGCCCCCATGTGCTGATCGGTGCCATGAACCCGTCCCCCAGTGGCTATTATCCGGGGGATCCTCGCTGTAAGGAGACGCCGGATCAGATCCGCCGTTATCTGGCTAAGCTTTCCGGCCCGCTGCTGGATCGCATGGATATTAAGGTGGCCATGCAGCCCGTGGATGTGGAGGCGATGGTGCACCTGCCGGCGGGTGAGGCAAGCGCTCAGGTGCGGCAACGGATTGAGCAGGCCTGGCAAATTCAGCTGCATCGCCAGGCGCAGTTCAATAGCGCGCTCGAGGCTACACACCTGGAGCAAGTCTGCCAGTTGAGCGCCAGTGAAAAGACATTGCTGAAAACACTGATGCAGCGGTTGGGGTTGAGTGCGCGCGCTTATGTGCGTCTGCTGCGGGTGGCGCGTACTTTGGCCGATCTGGCGGGCGCTGAGCAGGTCAAGGTCGAGCATGTGCAGGAAGCCGCCGCCTTACAGCGTTTGCCCGGTGATCTTTTGGGTGGCCTGTTATGAGCTGGGAGATTTTGCTCAGTGCCGTTCTGGTGGGGCTGCTGGGTGGGGTCCACTGTGTGGGCATGTGCAGCGGTATGGTGGGGGCGTTTACATTTGGCTTGCCTGCCTCTGTTCAGCAAGCCCGCTGGCGCACATTCCTGTTTCAGCTCTTCTACAATCTGGGACGGATCACCACCTATGGGTTATTGGGGGCGGCCTTTGGCTGGTTGGGGGCACAATTGGTGAATCTGGCGGCTTTTGTGCCGGTGCAGCGGGTGCTGCTGGTATTTGCCGGGGTGATGATGGTGCTGTTGGGGTTGTACCTGTCCGGTATCTGGCGAGGGTTGGCGGTGGTTGAACAGACGGGTGGGCGTTTGTGGCAGCGCGTGCAGCCATTGACCCGCCATCTGGTGCCGGTTGACTCCTTGCTCAAAGCCTATGGGTATGGGCTGATCTGGGGGCTGTTGCCTTGTGGCCTGGTCTATTCTGTGCTGATTTGGGCCCTGTCCGCCGGCGGCGCACTTCAAGGGGCGCTACTTCTATTGGCATTTGGTTTGGGCACCTTGCCCAATCTGTTGTTGATGGGCGTATTGGCCTTTATGTTGGTGCGTTTGAGCCGTAACCTGTGGGTGCAACGGGGCGCCGGACTGCTGGTGATGGCCTTTGGGCTGTATCAGTTGTGGTTGGCGGCCACGCTGAGTGTTTAGCGACAACGATCCGCCGGGCGGATGGGTGGATATTTGACATGCAGGTGCACGTTTTTAAGCAGCGGCCGCTTCTTATTCCAGGGGCGGGGGACGGTAATACGATAGCTTTGCCCCCGTTCCCAGTGGTGATCAATGACCACGGTGCAGGCGCGTGGATTGAAGCGCTCCAGATGATCAGGTTTCTCTGAGCACAGCAGCAACTTGCCCGGGCTGTAACCTGCCCAAAGTTCCAACGGCTCTCCTGAAGTGCTTTGCAAGCGGATAAGTTGAATGGTGCCGATCGGCAGCATGAAGCTGTTGGGTAAAATTGGCTTATAGCGATAGAAATAGCCCTCTCCACCACTGAAGCTGACTTGAATAAGCTCACCATAGGCTAAACGGCGATAAAGGGCTTGCAGTGCGGCCAGACGAGCTTTTTCCACCTCAGCTTGCGCCTTTGCTTGAGCTGTTTGAGCACGCAGCGCTGCCAGACGCTGTTCATGTTTCAGCCGTGCCTCCTGGGCCAGCAACTCCGCCTTTTTCTCACTGGGTAGAGCCTTCCAGGTTTTTTCATCCATGCCCATGGGATAGTGGCTGCAGGCGCTGAGCAGCAGGATGAAAAACAAAAATACGCCCCTTGTGAATAGCTTTAGCATGGATTCCCTTTCCATTGATCTGGTTGACGATGCTTGCCCATGCAAGAAAGCATTTGCTTTGCGGCGTGGTTGTTTTTATAATCACCTGCTTTGCAAATCCTTTCCCCGACATCCCGTTAACGTTAGGTGGCCGTTAGGCCGTTGATTGGATTTGGATTGTACAATCAGGATAACTGAGATGAAAACATTTGTAGCAAAACCTGCTGAAGTCAAGCGCGACTGGTATATCGTCGATGCCGAAGGCAAGACACTGGGTCGCCTTGCGGCAGAAATCGCAGCCCGTCTGCGCGGTAAGCACAAGCCCGAATTTACCCCGAATGTGGATACGGGTGACTATATTGTCGTGATCAATGCCGAAAAGGTGGCCGTAACCGGCAAGAAGCGTAAGGATAAGAAGTATCACCGTTATACCGGTTATGTGGGTAACCTGAAAACCTTCACCTTTGAGGAGATGATCGACCGCGCACCGGAACGTGTTATTCAGTTGGCCGTCAAGGGTATGTTGCCACGTGGGCCACTGGGCCGCGCCATGCTGAAAAAGCTGAAGGTTTATGCCGGCAGCGAGCATCCACATGCGGCACAGCAGCCGAAACCCCTGGAAATCAAGGCATAAGAGGAACACGCCATGGCAACTGAACAATATTATGGAACCGGTCGTCGTAAGAGCTCTGTCGCTCGAGTATTTTTGCGTCCGGGCACAGGCAAAATGACTGTAAACGGTCGTGATATCAAGGATTTTTTCGCCCGTGAAACGGATCTGATGATTATCAATCAGCCGCTGGAAGCCACCCAGATGGAGGGCAGGTTTGACGCCTACATCACCGTGAAGGGTGGTGGAACCACAGGTCAGGCGGGCGCGATCCGTCTGGGTATTGCCCGGGCGCTGGTGGCGTACAACGAGTCCAACCGCCCGCTGTTGCGTGCGCGGGGTCTGCTGACCCGTGATGCCCGTGAGGTGGAACGCAAGAAAGTGGGGCTGCACAAAGCACGTCGCCGTCCACAGTTCTCCAAGCGTTAAGCCAACGCGACAGCTGGTTGCAAAACCCAACCCGATGGGCTTGTCCCATCGGGTTTTTTTATGGGTGGAATTTTGTCTTTTTGAGCAGAGAGCTTTGAAGATAAGGGGGAAGTTGAGCCCCTGTTTGAACAGGGGCGGGATGGCGTTGTTGTGTCCGTGACGGGTATTGCGTTTAGCCGCCCCGCAGGATAATGACGGTTGCCAGCCCCAGCAGGGAGAAGAAGCCCATGGTGTCGGTCACGGTAGTGAGCATCAACCCTGAGGCCAGGGCCGGGTCGATCTTGAATCGATCTAAAACGATCGGGATCAATGCACCCGCCAAAGCGCCGGAGAGCAGATTGATGAGTATGGCTGCGCCAAAGACTGCACCCAGTAAGGCATCGTCAAACCACCACCAGGCAAAAGCACCGGTGATGAGCGCCCAAAGCAGTCCGTTGAGAAAGCCCACCGTCACTTCCTTGGTGACCAGGGAGCGCATGTTGGAGCGGGTGAGTGTGCCCGTGGCCATGGCGCGGATAACAATGGTGGCCGTTTGGGTGCCGCCGATTCCCCCCATGCTGGCGACTATGGGCATCATCAATGCTAAGGCGACGATTTTGTCCAGCGTCTCTTCAAACAGGCTGGCAATCCAGGCAGCAAAGATGGCGGTGAGTAGATTGATACCTAACCAAAAAGCACGGCGACGCGCGGAGATGAGGGGGGGGGCGAAGATATCTTCGTCCTCATCCAGTCCGGCTTGAGCCATCTGGGCGTGTTCGGCTTCTTCACGAATAATATCCACCACATCGTCGATGGTAATACGCCCTAAAATTTTATTGTCACTATTGACTACCGCCACATCGACCCAGTCGTGCTGCTCGAACTCCCGGGCAACCTCTTTAACCGGTGTGAGTACATGAATAGCGGGCTTGCTGGTGTCCAACAGCGCCTCGATAGGGGTGTCTTCTTCATGAATTAAAAGGTCTGTTAGGCGCACGACGCCTAAATAGTGGTTTTTGCGGTCACGAACAATCAGGTTTTCCAGATGATCCGGCAATTGCCCCAGTTGGCGCAGGTAACGCAGTACGGTTTCGACGGTGACATCGGCACGGACGGTGATGATGTCTGTATTCATAATGCCGCCTGCCGTATCCTCCGGATAGGCCATGGCGGTTTCAACGGCTTCGCGCTCGTCGTCTTCGAGCGCTTCCAGTAAGACCGC
>DQVN01000149.1 GCA_015661715.1 Sulfurivirga caldicuralii | reverse complement strand
GATGGTGCGCATTTCGATGTCAATATCGTGCCCCATACGCGGGAAAAAACCACTGTGCAATATTGGCAGCAGGGCACGGTGGTTAATCTGGAGGTGGACCTGGTGGCGCGGTATTTGGAGCGCCTGTTGAGCGCCCCGGTGGAAACAACCGATGATGATGAACGATTTAAAATGCTGTTGGCAGATCGAGGCTTTGTATGATCAGTCCAATTGAAGAGATTATCGAGGATTACCGTCAGGGTAAGATGGTCATCCTGGTGGATGACGAGGATCGCGAGAATGAGGGCGATTTGATGGTGCCGGCGGATACTGTCACGCCAGAGGATATCAACTTCATGGCCAAATATGGGCGGGGACTGATCTGTTTGACTTTGACCGAAGAGAAATGCAAACAACTGCACCTACCTTTGATGGTGCGGGACAATCAGGATCCCCATGGTACCAACTTCACCGTGTCCATTGAGGCGGCTACCGGGGTGACCACCGGGATTTCCGCCCATGACCGGGCGGTGACCATTCGCACGGCGGTCAAGCCCGACGCTAAACCGGACGATATTGTTACGCCAGGCCATGTTTTTCCGCTCATGGCCCGTCCAGGGGGGGTTCTGACCAGGGCAGGGCATACGGAGGCCGGTTGTGATCTGGCGCGGTTGTCGGGTCATCAGCCTGCTTCTGTGATCGTGGAGATCATGAATGAAGATGGCACCATGGCCCGGCGTGATGATCTGGAAAAATTCGCGCAAGAACATCAACTGAAAATGGGCACCATTGCGGATCTGATCCAGTACCGGCTCAAGCATGAGAAAACCATTGAGCGGGTGGCGGAGTGTGATCTGCCAACAGAATATGGTCGTTTTCGCTTGATTGGCTATGAGGATGTGATTGAGCATAAGGCGCATTTTGCCCTGGTTTATGGCGCCATTGACCCCGCTCAGCCTGTGATGGTACGGGTGCATATGCAGGATACATTGTGCGATCTGTTCCATGCCAAGCGGGCGGAGTGCGGTTGGCCTTTGCGTGAGGCCATGCGTCAGATCAGCCGGTCGGGCAGCGGGGTGATTGTTGTTTTGCGCAAAAAAGCATCAGATACGGATTTGCTGGATAAGATTCAGCACTATGCCCTGAAAGATCGCGGGATTCAGCCGCCGGAAGGCGCGTTGGATGATGATGCCAAAACCTACGGATTGGGTGCGCAAATTCTGGCGGACTTGGGACTGAAAAAATTACGAGTAATTGGCAGCCCATCCCCGTTGAATGCTTTGGGTGGGTTTGGCCTGGAAGTTGTCGAATATGTAGCAAAGGAACAGGAAGATGAAAACCATTGAAGGAAACCTGGTGGCCACGGATATGAAGTTTGCCCTGGTGGCGGGCCGCTTTAATCATTTTGTGGTGGATACGCTGGTGGAGGGTGCGATTGATGCCATTGTGCGCCATGGCGGCAATCCCGATGATATGACCCTGATCAAAGTGCCTGGGGCGTTTGAGATTCCTTTGGTGGTGGACAGGCTTGCGGCCAGTGGCAAGTATGACGCTGTGATCGCGTTGGGTGCCGTGATCCGTGGCGGCACACCCCATTTCGATTATGTGGCCGGTGAGTGTGCCAAAGGGTTGGGGGTAGCCATGTTGAAACATGGGGTGCCGGTGGCATTTGGCGTGCTCACGGTGGATACCATCGAGCAGGCTATTGAGCGTGCCGGTACCAAGGCGGGGAATAAAGGCGAAGAGGCTGCCCTGTCGGCGATTGAAATGGCCAATGTGCTCAAGCAGCTATGAAAGTGAATCCAGCTTTATCCCATCGTACGTTGGCCCGCCAGTTGTTGATCCAGGCGTTATATCAGCATGAGCTTGCGGGTACCCCCCGAACACAGTTGGAGCAGGAGTTTGCTGCCCGGCCGGAGTGGCCCAAGATTGATCAGGGTCTGTTTCGCACCGCATTAGGCTATATTTTGGCCCATCGTGATGAATTGGATGCGGTGTATCAACCCTATTTGGATCGGGCTTTTTCCTTGATTGATCCGGTAGAACGGGGCATTCTGCGCTTAGGCGTGTATGAGTTAACCCAGACACCGGCGGTGCCTTACAAGACGGTAATCGATGAAGCCGTAGAGTTGGCCAAAGACTTTGGTGCTGAAGAAAGTTATAAGTATGTGAATGCCGTGCTGGATAAAGTATCGCGCGCCGTGCGCCAGATCGAGCGCTCTGCGGGTTGATTTATTCAGCCGTCTATATAAAAACGGGCCAATGGCCCGTTTATTTTTCTTGTCGGTTCGCCTGGTGAATTAGACCTACAGGGTGTATTGATTCTGAATAAAGCGGCTCATCTCCAAAAAGCGCATGTTCATCTCTTTTTGCAGTCGGTGACCGTTGCGTATTATGGCACGCATGATGTGGTAGCAGGTCATGGGTGACTGCTCCACCAGTTTTTCAAAATCTTCCCGGTTGAGGATGAGAACTTCTGTGGGCTTGATGGCTTTCAGCGTCAGGGTGTGGGGGTTGCCGTCCACAAAGCTCATTTCGCCAGCTACCGCACCCTCTTTCAAGGTGGCAATATCTACCCATCGGCCGCATTCTTCCTTGCCTACTGCCACCTTGCCGCTGACGATGACATACAGGTTATTGTCCTGCTGGCCTTCCTGATAGAGAAACTCCCCAGCCTCCAGTTTTTGATGGCGGG
>DQVN01000123.1 GCA_015661715.1 Sulfurivirga caldicuralii | reverse complement strand
GCTTCTGCAGCCCAGACAGCCCCCAAAATGGTGGCGATAGTGAAGAAAGCAAAACCGAAGGCGATGGATTTGTACATGATTTCATCCATCAGCGTCAGTGAGGGCATGACCTTGACAAAGCGGCTGTGCGGATGTTTGCGTGATAGGGTATCGGTAATCAGATAGGCTATGCCCACCATGGCCGCCAGAGCAAAGGCGCCATAACCAAGAAAGTTGGTGGGCACATGCAGTTTCATCCAGTAACTTTTCAGAGCGGGCACCAGCGGTTGAATCACATGGGCCTGACGGTCGAAGGTATACCACAACAGAAAGGCGACGGCTGCAGAGACGATCAGCATGACAAAACCACCCAGGGCGCGGGTGCGGGCCTTCTGTTCAAAATAAAGATAAATGACCGCAGTCACGACGGCAAACAGAATAAATACCTCATACAGGCTGCTGACGGGAATATGGCCGTAATCCGGATTGATCAGATAGGATTCGTACCAGCGTACCATCATGCCGGTCAGACCAAAGGCCGCCCCTGACCAGGTCAGCGCTGTGGCCACCTTGCCGACAAATTCGGAATGAGTAAATAGCGCCAGAAAATAGGCGCCAGTGGCCATCACATACAAGGCGCTCATCCACATAATGGCGGACTGGCTGGAGAGCAGGTATTGCAGCAGGAACAGCTGTTCATTGAGGGCGTATGTATTACCGTGACTGGCGTATTGCCAGATGCCCAACAGGCTCATAGCAGCGACGCTCAGAAGGTAAAGGCGCAGCGTCGGCCAAAAATAGCCCAGCCAGATCAGGGCAGGTACGGTGCCGATTAGAATGGCTTTTTCATAGGCATCCATCAGCGGATGGTAGAGTTGCCAGGTGGCAACCGCGCCAATAATGACAAGTAAGCTCCATGCCCAACCGAACCAACCCATGCGCTGGGTCTTGGACGGCAAGCGCTCATCCGGGGTGAATGAAGGGTCCAAGGTGTTCATATCTCTATCCTCTTAGTGGATGATGCCATGTCAAGTTTAGTCAAAAAATTGCACCTATGATGAAGAAAGTCTATTATTTTTCTGTACATAAGTACTTAATTTGTTTAGTGAATTGAGTAAATAGCTGTTGCATTTCCGGTGTGTTTTTAGCATCCTTGGCGGCTAGAATCAGTCGGTTTTCCTCGGGTTGAATCAGCACCCAGAGGCGTTGATAGCGCAGGTAGAACATGAGGAAGACACCCAATGCCAGCATCAGACTGCCCAAATAAACGATACCTTTACCTGGTGATTTGGTCACCTGCAGACCGGTGGCTTCCACATGTTGGAAGCGGTCGAGCTGGATAAACAGAGGGGGACCATAATGGGGCAGGCTATTAATGGCCACCAGGGCATCGTCAAACCATTGTTTGTCAAAGTCGCTCAATTCTTCCCGTGATTTAATCAGGCCTTGTTGCTTGAGCAGCCCCACATAGAGGGTCTGCAGGGCAAAGGAAAGCTGAGAGAAATAGAAGTCGCGCACTTCTTTACGCTTGTCCTCCGGCACATTTTCCTCGATGAATTGGTCGATCCCCTTGAACCCCTGTTTGCGGAACAGGTCCGTGAGGTTCTGCCACAGTTGCACCTGGAGGGCCTGTTCTCTCACTGAGAGGGTGTTGAAAGCGGGGCTTTCCTTAATGAAATTGGCAAACAGATGCAGCCGCGCCTGATCGTCATTCAACAGCTGAAGAAAGGCAAAGAAACGGGTCAGTTGCTTGTTTTCATCGGCAGGAATAAACAGATAACGGTAGGGCTCAGCCACGGACTGACGCACACCAGAGATGAAGAACCAGCGACCTTCCTGCTGGTTTGGCATCATGTAGGTTTCATATTCCCAGGCAATGCCCTGGTCATTGCGAACCTTGTAGATGATCGTAGGCCCGTTATTGCGGGTCTTGCGTCCGGTTTTTTGCGCTTCTTCTTCATCCAGTTGAATGATATTGTGCAGTTTGAAATCATCAAACTCTAAACGAAAGCGCCCCACATTGGTGTTAAGGATTTCAGTGCGATTAACGGCGGTTTGGATTTTGACCGGCTGGATCTGGCTGGCCTCAAGGGGGTAGATGGAGAGTTCTAATCGGCTGCCGCCATCGGAGAAAGAGGATTGGTAGATGGCATAATCGCCCCAAATCAGCGGGTGATTGACGGCGATTTTCTTCTCAATGGTCTCGCCAGTCTGTTTGTCGGTCAGGATCAGCTCGGTGACAAAGGATTTAGGCATGCCGGTATCGTAATATTCGATTTGGAAATCTTTGACTGCCAGTTCAAAGGGCAGCATTTGTACGAAATAGCCCCGATCATAGGGTAGAAAGATAAAATCTGCACTTCTGCCTTCCGGAATGGTAACCGAACCGCGGAAAGAGAGATTATCCGGCGGGAGAATAGCCTTGGGATTAACCTGACTAATGGGCAGATTGCGGGTTTCTGGCTCGGCCTGATCGGTGAGGACGCGGTATTTGAGCATGAGATTGGAGTCGATCACAGCGCCAGCGAGGATAACAATGATGCCCACATGGGTGAAAAAGTAGCCTAGCCGATTCCATTGTCCCTTTTTGCCGGTCACCAGGGTGCCGTCTTCACGGTTATAGATGCGGGTTTTGAAACCTTGCTGTTGTAAGGTGGTGGCAATCTGGTCAGCGGCAGGTGGTTGCGTACAGGATATTGTCGTGTGGTTGGGCTGATGCAATAGCGCGATGGCAGAGAGCTTTTCGGCCCAACTACGCATTTCCCGAGTGAACACCGGTACATGACGGATCACACAGGTGGCGGTGGAGAGAATGAGAAACAGAATAACCACCACAAACCAGCCGGTGCTGTAGATGTTAAAAATACCGAGCCGATCAAACACCTCTGCCCAGAAAGGGCCGAATTTAATGATATAGTTTTGGAAGGGTTCCCCTTGCTTGACCACCGTGCCGATGACGGATGCAATGGCCAGCATCACCAACAGGGTGACCGCCAGGTTCATGGACCCAAGGAAGTCGTAAAGGGCACGGGTGCGGGAAATTTTATACATGCGCCTGCTTGCTTTTGCTAAATGAGCCAGTAAGTATAAAGGACACTTTTATCATTGGCAAAACCAATAGGAATATTCAATCATGCAGCATCCCCTTTATCAAAAGGCACGCTTTATGACCAGCGCCCCTACCATCCGTCAAGCGCCGCCGGATGAGGGTTGGGAGGTGGCCTTTGCCGGGCGCTCCAATGCCGGCAAGTCCAGTGCATTGAATGCCATTACTTCCCAGAAAGCGCTGGCGCGAGTCTCCAAGACGCCAGGACGCACCCAGTTGATCAACTTTTTTGCTCTGGATGGGACCAGGCGCCTGGTGGATTTGCCCGGCTATGGCTTTGCTAAGGTAAACGAGGCCATGCGTCGTGAATGGGAGAAACATTTGAGTGAGTATATCGAAAAACGCCGCGCTCTGGCGGGGTTGATCGTGCTGATGGATATCCGTCATCCGCTGACAGAGGTGGATCAGTTGATGTTGGATTGGACCCATGATCTTGAGCTGCCGGTGCATGTGTTGCTGACTAAAGCGGACAAACTCAAGCGGGGTCCGGCCCAATCCACGCTGATCAAAGTGCAGAAATATTTAAAAGAACACTATCCTCATGCCACAGCCCAGACTTTTTCCGCCCCCAAACGGGCGGGACTGCAAGATGTGTGGCAGGTGCTGGATCAATGGCTGCAGTGGGAAAGAAACTGAATTCGGCATAAAAATTGCTCATTTTCTCAGGACGTAGTCTGTAAAAATTTACCCTTAAAGGGATATTTATGTCATCAGAATTGCTGAAAAGTATGGATCAAAGCAGTCGTGATGCAGGGATGAATCGGTTGGAGCTGTTGTTGTTCCGCCTGAATGGTCCCCAGTTGTATGGCATCAATATTTTCAAGGTGCGTGAAATCATCCCGACACCCAACTATTCGCCAGTACCCAAAGCCGATCCACGGATTGTGGGTATTGGCAATATCCGTGGAGATCAATTGATTCTGATTGACCTGGCCCGGTGTGTCGGTTTGCCGCCACTGAAAGACAAAGCGAATACTTTTACCCTGATCACGGAATTCAGCCATCAGCAACAGGGGTTTATTGTAGAAGGGGTCGAGCGTATCGCTTATCTGTTCTGGGAGAATGTCACACCGCCTCCGCCAACTCTGGCCCATTCTCCCTATTTGACAGCCATAACTCGCTTTGAGAATCAGATTGTGGAGCTTATTGATGTAGAGAAGGTGATGGCGGAGCTCACTCAGGAAAAAGTAGACCTTTCCGATGGTCTGGTGCATATGGTCAGCCAGGCGGATTTTGATCCGGCAGATTATTTTGTATTGGCCGTTGATGATTCTGTGGTGGCGCAGAAGCATATTCGCAATGTGCTTAGTAAATTAGGTGTTCGTTTTCAAATCGTTCAAGATGGCAAGCTGGCGTTAGATTTGTTGCAAAAGTGGGCGAAGGATGCGGAAGACGGTATGGCAGATGCCGTATCCAAACGGGTGCTGATGGTGATCTCTGATGTGGAGATGCCGGAGATGGATGGCTATACACTGGCTCGAGCCATCCGCAAGGACCCGCGTCTAAAAGATTTGTATGTGGTTTTGAACTCTTCCTTAACCGGTGCGGTCAATGAGGAATTCGCGCGTAAATCCGGAGCGGATAAGTTCTTCACCAAATGGGACACGGATGCCCTGGCTCAACTGGTGTTTGACCAGATGGCGCAACAGCAAAATCGGCCGAATGAGGATGCGCATCAATAGGATTTTTTATCTGCTCCAACGGGGTATCTGCGTTGGGTCTGTATTTTGGTTACCAGAGCGTTAATTTCAGGAAAACCTCAATCCGGTATGATAGGTTCGTCTCGAGGCGGACTAATGTGATAGCCTTGCATGTAGTCGATGTTTAACTTTCGGATGGCTGTCACAATGGCTTCGTTTTCTACGAATTCGGCCACCAGTTTCATGTTAAAGCCATGTGCAATGGTGGTGATGCCGGTTACAAAAGCCTGATGATGGGGATTTTGTGGTAGGTCACGGATATAGCTGCCATCCAGTTTGACATAATCAATAGGTAGCTTGGAAAGATAGTTGAAAGAGGAAAACCCGACACCGAAATCATCCAAGGCCAGTTTGAAGCCAAGTCGCTTTAATCCCTTTAAATTATGTTCTGCCTGGGTCAGGTTACTGACATAGGCGGTTTCTGTGAGTTCGATCATCAGGCGCTGAGGATTTGAGTCTGAGTGCTCTACCAGGTGGCTGATCTGCTTGATCAAATCCGGGCGTTGCATGCTAGGTGCAGATAAGTTGATAGATAAGCCGATCTCTGTCGGTAGTTGTTTGAGTTTTTCTAAGGCCTGGGCCATGACCCACTGATCAATCTCAAGAATCAACCCAAAGCGCTCGGCAAGAGGAATAAAGGTAGCGGGTGAAACCGGTTGGCCATCGGGACCTTTGAGTCGCATCAGAACTTCAAAGTGTTTGATCTGGCCAGTGGTTGTTTCAGCGATGGGCTGGTAGACCAAAGAAAAAGCATCGCTACCTAACTTTTCCCGCATCCATTGAAGGAGCCGGTGCTCTTCTTCAATGCGTTTTATATCTTCATCTTGACCGGGATCAAAAAGATGCCAATGGGTGGTCCCGTGGCTGTGTTTGGCTTTGTACATGGCCACATCAGCTTGGTGTAACAGACGATCTAATGGTTCATTGGGATCAATTAATACCCCACCTACACTTAGGTCGTAGAAGATTTTTTCTCCCTGAGGGAGTTGTATTTGACCCTGTAAGCGCTTGGTGAGTGCCTGCATATGGGTTTTTAAGGTGTCTGCGGTCATTGGTTCATGGAAAATCATGGTAAATTCATCCCCTCCTAACCGGAAGACGCTACAAGGGTGTTCACAATTTTCCTGCCAGGCCTTCAGTTTGTCGGCAACTTCTTTCAGCAAACGATCGCCTGTCTCGTGGCCGAAGAGGTCATTGACCTGTTTGAAACGGTTGACATCTATAAACAGTAGGGCACCTGTCCCCTGTTGATATTGAGCCGACAGATGTCGATGGAAACTACGCCGGTTGGGTAAACCCGTTAAAGTGTCGTGATAGGCCATCCACTGCAATTGGTTCGTTCTGCGCAGTAGGTTTTGCAGCATGCGTCGCATATGTAACCGCAGAAGGGTTATTTCATCACGCAGTTCTCGACGGTTTAAAGCGGGCAGATTTACCAGGGCTTCTTGCAGTTTGCCTTGGGTAGCCAAACTCGTTGCCTCGGACAATCTTTTAATACTGTGTAGTTTTCGATTCGCCGCCCAAATAATCAGCCAGCCCATCGTTAGCCATAGGATCAGAAGTGCTCCCAGACTGGCCAGCAGCATCTGCCCCAGCCCCTGTTGGAAGGCGCTCATATTGCGGATGCTGACCAGCCAGAGCGGGTGCTGGCTATATTGAGAGAGGGGAAGTGGCATGAGATCCAGCCACCATTCTGAAAAAAGACCGGTAGCGGGAAAGTGAAGGTTTTCTTTTAGTTGTTGGGTTAACACCGTTTGCGCTAAGGAAAAGTTCGATGCCAGGTAAAGCTTAAGGTTTTGATCTTGTAAGCTGATTAGGGCAATGGCTTCTTCATCGCTTAACAGGTGATGGTGCATCTCCGCAAACCACTCTCCAGCCGGTTGGATAAAGATTACTTCAACGGCTTGGCCAGAGGCGGTATAGGTTTGGCTGTGAAAAATAAGAAAACAGGCACTTTCAAGACAGTGGATTTGTTGTTCCGGCAGGGTATCGTGCTCAATGAGTAGCTGTTGCCAGCGTTTGGCAGTGCCATCATCATATACCAGTTGCCATTGGTTCTGTTTTGGTTTACGGACAAAAATGGCCGCAACCCCTTTTTCCAATAGTAGGGCGTTGACAATATTGTTTTGAGTATCTACCTGTTTGAGCGATTTATCCAGCTGGTCAGACAGCAGTAGAAACAAGGATTCGGTCTGGGTTTTTACATGCACCAATGCCCCTTTTACAATTTGCTGTTCCCGGGTAAGATCCTGATGGTGGGAAAGGGTCAGGTAATAATGCGCCATTTTGAAAGCTGCAACAGCCCAAATCAGCCCGGCCACCAGCATCATTACACTGAGCAGCAGAAATAGCTGCATCCGCAGTGAAAGGTGAAAGCGTCTAGGCATCATGGCGCTTAAAAATGGAGTCCCAGTTGAAACATGGCCAGTGAATAAGTTTGATGGCCTTCGGGTTTAGTGTTGGCTGTAATCCTGTTTAGTTCCATGCCGACAAATAAAGTGCGGTTCAGCTGATAACGGGTATAGAAGATGATTCCTTCTCCCTTACTGGTGCCTGAAAAAGGCTCGGTTTGTCGATAACCCAGCTGAGGATATTCCACCTGGGCATAGCGCAGACTCAACCGCCAGCGGGGATTGGGCAGCCAACTGGCTTCTATATAGCCACTGTGAAAATCGGTGGTTTGGGTTATATTGGTTGGAAGAGGAAGCAGGGCGGCAGCGGGGCTGGTGCCTTTTATCTGTCCCCAGGCATATTCTCCCGCCAGCTCCCAGTGTGTTGCTGTGATTCGTCCCATGCTGATGAAAACATCACCTTGAATCTGACTGTTTAGAGTACCACGGGGTGTTGTCAGACGGTTGAGAGAATCGAAATATATGGCTACCAGCCCTAACTGTGCCACAGGCACTG
>DQVN01000001.1 GCA_015661715.1 Sulfurivirga caldicuralii | reverse complement strand
TGTGGAAAATGGCCTTCTAGAGATTTCCGGTGAACGCAAACTGGAAAAAGAAGTGGAAGAGCAGGGTGTGCGCCGCTTTGAACGGGTATTTGGCATGTTTTATCGCAGTTTCCGGCTACCGGAAAGTGCCGATCTGGAAAATATCAAAGCCAAGACCAATCATGGTGTGTTGACCATTTTCGTGCCGAAGAAGGCGGTGGCTAAACCCCGTAAGATTGCGGTTGAGGATGTGGAAGCGCGCAACTAAGCGGTGCGCCGCAGAGTGAGAAGCCGGCGCCTGCCGGCTTTTTTGTCCGATGAGGAAAAGGGTGTATGGAATATAAGGATTACTACAAAATTCTCGGCGTCGAGCAGGATGCGGATGAAAAGGCGATCAAACGCGCCTTCCGCAAACTGGCGGCCAAATATCATCCGGACAAAGGGGGCGATGAGGCCAAATTTAAGGAGATCAACGAGGCTTATGAGGTGCTCTCTGATCCGGAAAAGCGCAAACTTTATGATCAGTTTGGCAGCAACTGGCAGCAGGGTCAGCCGTTCGATCCGAGCCAGTTTGAAGAGATATTCGGCGGCGGCTTTGGCGGTTTTGGCGCAGGCGGTGGGGCGCAGGGTTTCAGTGACTTCTTTGAAACCCTGTTTGGCGGCGGATTCCGTCAAGGGGGTGGTCGTGCCCATGGCGGTTTTCGGGCACGGGGTCAAGACCAGGTCATTAAGATCCTGATTCCCCTGGAAGATGCGGTTAATGGAGCGGAGCGCACGCTGAATCTGCAGGTGCCGGAAGCGGATGCATTTGGCCGTGTGACTCAGCGCAACAAGCAGATTCGGGTCAAAATTCCCGCGGGGATCAAGCCAGGGCAGCGTATCCGTCTGGCCGGACAGGGTGGTCCAGGGATCGGGGGAGGGCCCAATGGGGATCTTTATCTGGAAGTCGAGTTGCAAAAACACCCGCTCTATCGGGTCGAAGGGGATGATGTGTATCTGGATTTGCCCATTACCCCGTGGGAAGCCGCGTTGGGTGCAAAGGTGGAAGTGCCCACGCTGAAAGGTAAAGTGGCGTTGAAGATTCCGCCAGGCGCGCAGTCCGGGAAGAAGTTGCGCCTGAAAGGACGCGGACTGGGCAAGATCCCGGGAGATCAGTATGTGGTGCTGCAGATTCACACCCCGCCGGCGGATACGGAGGAGAAAAAGGCCTTTTATGAGGAAATGGCCAAAAAAATGCCCTTTAATCCCCGAAGCCATTTTTAATCCTGCCCGCTCAGCGGGCTTTTTTTATGGTAGTTGTCCATGAGCCAAACACCCGTCCAAGAGAAGCTGGACTTTAAAGCGCTGGTCGCCATGGGGGTTGGCGGTATGATCGGCGGAGGGATATTTTCTGTGCTGGGTCTGTCGATCCAGCAGGCGGGCCATGCTGCACCCTTGGCATTTATAATAGGCGGGGCAATCGCTCTACTAACCGGCTTATCCTATGCCCGTTTAGGGTTACATTTCCAGTCCGCGGGGGGCAGTTTCACTTATCTGGAAAAGGCGTTTCACAGCCAGCGCTTTGCTGCGATCATAGGGTGGTTTCTGCTGGTGGGCTATGTGGGGACGATGGCCCTTTACAGCTATACCTTTGGCAGCTATGGCTCGGCCTTACTCAGTGGCGGGGCACCCAATAGCGCAGCGCACCATCTTTTGATGAGTGTGGTCCTGTTAAGTTTTCTGGGGATCAACCTGTGGGGTGTCAGGGCTTCTGGTCAGACGGAGTCGCTGATTGTTTTTATCAAGGTGGTGATCCTGGCTGGCTTTGCTGTCATTGGGTTTATTTATCTGGACCCGGAAAAGTTGGTGCCTTTCTTTGATCAGGGTTTAGGTGGCATATTGTTAGGGGCTGCCTTGATTTTTGTGGCATACGAGGGATTTGAACTGATCCCCAATGCGATTAATGACATGGAAAACCCGGAGCGAGATCTGGGTCGCAGTATTATTACGGCCATTTTGATAACCACTTTGGTGTATGTGACGGTTTCCGTAGTGGCGGTGGGTAATTTGACACCCGCACAAATTCAGCAATATGGTGAATATGCATTGGCGGTGGCAGCCCAGCCCATATTGGGGAAAGCAGGGTTTGTATTGATTGCCTTAGCGGCGCTTTTTTCCACCGCTTCGGCCATCAATGCCACCCTTTTCGGCACGGCCCGGCTCAGTTATGTCATGGCGCGGCAGAAAGAGTTGCCGCCTGCATTTACCCTGAAATCTCGGCGCAATGTTCCGTGGGTCTCACTGCTGATCATTACCTTGGTGACGTTGGTTTTTGTTAACGTGGCCAACTTGCAGATTATCGCTGCATTTGCCAGCTCGACTTTTTTGCTGTTATTCGCATTGGTTAATGCGGCGGCTTTTAAGCTACGTCATCAGATCGGTCTTTTCGGGTTGTGGCCCATGTTGGGATTGGTGGGTGCCGCAGCTGCATGGGTTATGCTGCTGGTTGATTTGTATCATCATCAACAGGAAACCCTGTGGTGGCTATTGATTTTCTATGGGGTGGTGGCCGGTGTAGAATTGCTCTTCAGTCAGCGCCGTATCGGTGCATCAGATAAGGAGAATTAGGATGAAACGCAGAGAGTTGATCAGCGCCCTGGCCGGTGCTGCAGCCGCCACCACCCTGAGCGCCTGTGGTAAGCAGGAGGAAGTCGCAGCCCCTGCAGTGCACACGGGCAAAGTCTATCGCTGGAAGATGGTGACCACCTGGCCGAAGAATTTTCCCGGTCTGGGTACAGGCGCCAATCGGGTCGCGGAACTGATCGAGCAACTTTCCGGTGGGCGCATCAAGGTTAAGGTGTATGGCGCCGGAGAGTTGGTGGGCGCCTTTGAGGTATTTGATGCCGTCTCCCAGGGTACGGCGCAATTGGGTCATGGGGGGGCGTATTACTGGAAAGGTAAGATCGCCGCCTCGCCTTTCTTTTCCGCCGTGCCTTTTGGCTTTACCCCCGATGAGATCAATGCCTGGTTCTATTATGGCGATGGTCTCAAACTGTGGGAGGAAGCTTATCGGCCTTTTGGCTTGATTCCTAATCCGGCAGGCAATACAGGGCCCCAGATGGGCGGCTGGTTTAACCGGGAGATTAACAGCCTGGAGGAGCTGAAAGGGCTGAAAATGCGTATTCCCGGCTTTGGGGGAGAGGTGCTCAAACGTGCGGGCGGTGTCCCGGTTACCCTGCCAGGCGGTGAAATTTTTCCGGCACTGCAATCGGGCGCTATTGATGCTACTGAGTGGGTTGGCCCCTATAACGATTTAGCGTTTGGTCTCTACAAGGCAGCGAAGTATTACTATACCCCCGGCTGGCATGAGCCGGGTTCGGCCATTGAGTGTATGATCAATGCCCAGGCGTTTGAGGCACTGCCCAAAGATCTGCAGGCTATTGTGCGCGGCGCCATGCGCCAGGCTAACCTGGAAATGCTCGCAGAGTACACCGCCCGCAATGAGCAGGCGCTACGCACGCTGGTGGAAAAGCATGGTGTCGTCATCAAGCGTTTTCCAGATGAGGTGCTGCGCAAGCTTAAGCAGTTGACAGCCGAAGTGATTGCGGATGTCACTGCCCGAGACCCGCTGGCCGCCAAAGTGTGGGCATCCCAGCGGGCATTTCTACAGCAGGTGGGCAAGTGGACAGATATCTCTGAGTACAGCTTCC
Source organism: Sulfurivirga caldicuralii (assembly GCA_015661715.1). Lineage (GTDB taxonomy): Bacteria > Pseudomonadota > Gammaproteobacteria > Thiomicrospirales > Thiomicrospiraceae > Sulfurivirga > Sulfurivirga caldicuralii_A. Next base: position 3,179 of record DQVN01000001.1, on the reverse strand, counting down.
TCTCTGCTCGTCAGCTGTAAGTCCCTTCTCCCTTTCGGTGGGGGCTTGTTCAGTTACGCCCCACCGTCAGCTGTTTATTTTTCTTCCCTGCTGAGGTCTGCGCCATCGCGGCCGTCATCTTATCCAATACCTGCTGATATTCGGCAGATGGCCGATTGAGATAGACTCCGATATGAAAGCCGTTCTCCATGGTATCGATGCAATGGACGACATGGCCTTTGAGGTGAAAGTCGTGGTAATGGTGTTCAGGGTCTTCCAATTCAAGCGCCACTTCCACCGATGCACCTTGGGGCAGCGGATTGTCGCTGAAAAAACCAATGCCACAAGGACAAATATCAGAGGTTATGCCAAAGAAAGTCGTGTTATTCGGCGTTTTAGCCAGGATAGTATGATTCAGTGGTATGCGGATGTGGCGCCTTCGATCTTGCTCGGATGATGCTGACATATCCCACCCTTTTGTGTGTACTGTGATAAGGTTTGTAGGTGGAACGATAAGCAAGCAGGAATTAAGACGCAAGCGGTGAGATGGGGAGAGATTGGTGCGGATGGTGAGAGTCGAACTCACACGGGTTTTACCCCACAGAGACCTGAACCCTGCGCGTCTACCAGTTCCGCCACATCCGCACACTGGCAAGATGCCGGTATTATAACGGTGCTAAGTATCTTGTAAACCCTTTTGAGGAGAAAAAATGATCGAGCCGTTTTTGACCGATAAGCCGGTATTAGGTAAGGGCGCTTGGGTGCATCCGCAGGCCACTGTGATTGGACGTTGCCGGTTGGGCGAGGATGTGAGCATTTGGCCTCATGCAGTATTGCGCGGGGATGTCAATAGCATAGAAATCGGCGCAAGAAGCAATATCCAGGATGGCGCGGTGGTGCATGTGACCCACCAGAGTGAAACGACCCAGGGGGCTGCTGTGGTCGTTGGTCAGGATGTCACGGTTGGCCATCGTGCTGTGTTGCACGGCTGTACGATTGAGGATCGTTGTTTGATTGGCATGGGGGCGATTATCCTCGATGGGGCCTGTATCGAGGCGGATACGCTGATCGGGGCGGGGGCTTTGGTGCCACCAGGTAAACACTTGGAGGGCGGTATGTTGTATGTGGGGTCGCCGGCTCGACCTGTTCGAGCATTAACAAAAGAAGAGCAACAGTTTTTGCGCTATTCAGCAGAACACTACGTGCGCTTGAAGGATCAATATGTATCGGGGTGATCTATTTAGCGTAAAAAGTAAGTATGGTATCTGGAAAATATGGTGGCGTTTTCCGTTGGCAATAGTCCTGATCGTGACCGTGGCGCATATTCAGTGGTTTATTAATATCGGGGGTAACCAAGTAACGTGGGGTGATTTCATCATATTGCCAGTATTGGTAGGAAGTATTTTGGGGATTGTATGGACCATTTGGGGGGTGTATCGTGCTCGTTTAATACAGATGGTGAAGCTGATGCATCATTTGGTGGAGGGGGCCAAGGATGTACTGCTCTTGTGCCGACAAGATAGCTTTGTCTTTATATCACCCAGTATTCGTGAATTGACGGGATATGATGCACAAGTGTTTGAGTTGTCCCCCCATTTTTTTGAGAAACTCATACACAAAGATGATCAAGGCGGTTGGCAGGCTTTTCAAAGAGCGCTTTGGCAGGGGGAGGTGGGCCAGCCTCATGAATACTTCTTTCAGCTACAGACACCCTTGAAAGGGGTGGTTTGGGTTCGTGTCGAAGCCAGATGCTTTGATTTTTATGGGGAGCGTTTTTGCCGATGTGTATTACGTGATATTAGTGATGAGGTTAATTTAAAGAAAACCTTGAAACGGTTATTGGAGGAGGATGTTCTCACTGGCCTGCCCAACCGCGGGGCTTTAATCAAGGCTTGTATGTCGTTGCCAGCTTCCAATCCCGTGACATGTTTAATGATTGATGTTGTGGAGCTAAGGCAAATTAATGTCCGCTTTGGTATTGAAGCGGGGGATTTTGTCTTGCAAAACATTGCGGAGCGGTTGCAAAACTTATCAAAATACCCGGATAATCCAGGTTTGGTATTGGCTGCACGGGTGGTGGGGGATAATTTTGCCTTAATCTTTCATGCTCCTCAAGAGCAGGTTGAATGGTGGATGAGTCAGCATATCTCTGAGCTGAGCAAGCCTGTTTTTTCAGAAAATTTGCGGCTGTTTATCGAATTACATTTGGAAGTAGCCTATCATGAAATTGAGCTGGATGAAGAGCTAACGCAACATCAGCTGGAGCAGATGTTGCGGGCGGCCTATTTGAAGCTTCATCCTGTCAGTTTAACCGGATGATGTGATATATCGGCGCACCTGGTGCAAGACGTCGGCCACATTGGGGCGAATATGGCGCCAGCGCCAGAAGGATTCGGCAGCTTGTCCCACCAGCATCCCTAATCCATCGCGAACGGTGCAGTCAGGTTGGTGTTGCTGCGCCCATTGCATAAAGGGCGTAGGCGTTGGTGCATACATCATGTCATAGACCAGGCTGTGGGGGTGCAAAACCGATGGCGGGATGGGCGGGACTTTGCCTTGCAGGCTGGCGGAAGTGCCATTGATAATCAGATCAAAAGCAGGCAGCTCGCTGAGTGCGCTAAAGTCTCCGCCGGAAATGGGGATGGCTTCCTGCTGGAAGCGTTTTGCCAGGGCCACTGCCCGGGCGGCAGTGCGATTAGCGATGCGAATGCTGGCCGGCTGCTCATCCAGCAGGCTTTTGAGCACACCCTGTACGGCGCCGCCTGCACCGATAATCAAGATGCGTTGTCCTGCAATAGGAAAGCCTGCAAGATCACGAATATCCATGACCAGCCCAGCGCCATCGGTGTTATCGCCTTCGATGGTGCCATCGTCATGAAAAATAAGCGTGTTGACCGCCTGGGCGATCTGCGCCCTTTCCGTATGCGTTTGCGCGAGCTCGAACGCATCCAGTTTATACGGCAGGGTGACATTGAGGCCTTTATAGCCCATCTGGCGCAGTTGGTGAATGGCCGCGGCAAAAGGCTCCTCATCACTGTCGATGAGGATGGCTTCATAGGTGATATCCTGACCAGTTTGTTCGGCAAACAGGCGGTGAATCAGTGGGGATTTGGAGTGGGCGATGGGATAGCCCACGACAGCGTAATGATCGCTCATGGGCGTTGGCCCTCCTGCAACCATTGGGCAGCCTGTTTGGCGTA
>DQVN01000056.1 GCA_015661715.1 Sulfurivirga caldicuralii | reverse complement strand
CTTTGGTGTATCCTTCTTCATGGTGGTGGCTCTCCTTTCTGGTTGTTGTTTCGCAATTTCAATTTAACCTGATCAGAGCCACCGCCTCTCAAAATGTGCGAAAAATATCGTACGTTATCAGACCTAATTGTCTGACAAGTTCTATAGGTTGACTTTAGTGATAACAAAAACACTCGAGTTTTTTCTTGGCACACTCCGCCACATGCGCTCGCGCAGAGACCATAACATAATGAAATTCTTTTTGGTTTTATGCCTATTCCCCAAGGGTAACACCCCATGGTGCATAGGCATAGAAAAGACTAAGGAGATGAGGGGTATTCGAACCTAAACGCCCAGCTTGCTGGCCAGCCAATCAAGCAATGATCCTAGCACGGGCAGGCGGCGGAAATAGTGTTCACCACTATCCCAATAGTCCATCTGCACGCGCACACGCCCTTGTTCGTCGAACAAAAGTTTGCTCACACCATTGCGCTGTATCGGGCGGCCTTGGTCTGTGTAATGCAAGTGCCACTCCACATAGCCGGTATCACCGCTGCCTGCATGCAAATGAAAGCGCAACACCGCATCAGGATGCAACGCAAACAGCTTGGCATACACCTGCTCTAAGTCCGCTAAACCCCGCACTTCATTAAACGGGTCTTTGAAGTAAACATTGCGGGCAAAGAGCTCATGCAGTGTTTTGCGGAATTGATCACGATCAATCCGGCTCATCTCCTCCACATACCGCTGCAAAGCGCTTTGCAACTGATCCGGTGTCAGTTTAGGTTGAATCAGCTCTTTTTTAAGACTTGCCAAATCCAAATCGGTCTCTAATGGGTCAAATTCTTCGTTTTGCATGGTTTTTTCCTAGGTTTTTCAGCCTATTTCGATGGCAAAATTTTGCCGACAAAAAATTAGGGGGGCCCCCTTGGGGTGGGTTTACTGGCGGGTTGTGCGGGTGAGCAGATAAAAAGGTACCATTACCTGGCTGCCATCGGGCTGGGTGATCAGTACACTGAGGCGCCATTCCATTTTCTGACTCGTACAAAACGCCAGCATGCTTTGCCCTGTCCACCGCCCGGGCTCAGCCGGTTGCAGATCCACCCGGTTATAGCCCATATACATATTGATGCCGCTGATATCCAAGGCCACGGATTTAGCCTGAAGACCAGACAGGGTCACGGTTACATCCAAGGGTTTGGCCACAGGAATGGGACGCGGCTGAATATCCAGCGTCACCTGTGCCTGACCTTTGGTGGCGGTACAGGGTTGCTGGTGCAAATTGCACTGCTGCACCATCGGCCAGGTTTCAACCGATGAAGATGTATTGTCACACCCCAGCAATCCTGCCAAAAGGCCAATCATCAACCATCGCATCATCATGTTCACCTTATAGGAGGCGGTGAAGCTGTGCAAGCACCACTGCCCCACTGTCATACTATTTCAAGAAACTGCAGCAGCGTCTGCGCATCCCCCCGCAGCACCACAGGCTGGCCTTTGCGACTGAGCTGGTAGTCATACATGGGGTCGTAATATTCCGTGAGCAAGAAGCAAATCCAATCGCGATGGGCATGGATATCACCGTGGCGCTGCTGGGCGGCCCAGGCGGATGCAAACATCTCCAACAACTGGCGATGGCGCAGCCCGCCGAGCCGACGCTGAATACGGTGCATGCTATCGAGCATATCCGCCCGCCACTTCTCCAGCCCCTGCTGCGGATCCCGAGCCAACCAACGCGCCTGTGCCTGCACCACATACTCATCCAGGGTTATGTCCACCCGCTCTTCCAGCGGCGTCTCCAAAATAAGCAGTGCCGCCTCGTCATAGAGGGCTTCAAAGGTGGGTCGCGGCAGATACAGCCGCCCAATATTGCGCCCTTCGTCTTCAAAAACCAGATAGGGACGGGCTGTGGCAAAAAATTGAATCAAGGCATAGGCCAGGCGGTTTTCAAAATCGATCTGGGTCGGTTGCGGATCCATATGACGGCCAAAAGCGCTGCCGCGATGATTGGCCAATGCCTCTAAATCAATTTTATGCGCCACCTGCGCCAATAGCCGTGTCTTCCCAGAGCCGGTGCGCCCGCCAATAACAAAACGGCGCACGCCCTTTAATCGGGTGGGCAGGTGGGTTTGCAACTGCTCGAGCAGAAAGCGGCGCAGAGCTTTGTAGCCACCGCGCAGGCGAGGGATCACCAGGCCTGCATACTCGTACAACCAGCGCTGGGCGATCTGGCTGCGCTGCCCTCCGCGAAAACAGTAGAGTAAGGCATCGGGGTGGGCGCGGTAAAAGTCGGCCCAGGCTTGAATGCGCGGGCGGCGCACCGTCTCATTCACTAAGGCGTGGCCCAATTCAACCGCTGCCTCATTGCCCTGCATCTTGTAGCAGGTGCCCACCGCGGCACGCTCGTCATCGTTCATCAGCGGTAAATTGACCGCACCCGGAAAAGCGCCCGCCTGAAACTCCACCGGCGCCCGGATATCAATCAGGGGGCGCTGGGCCTGTACCAGCTGGGCAAAATCATCGAAAAGCGGCAGTGTACTCATCTGACCACGACGCGCGGACTGCCTCCCGCATCGGCTTGGGTGTAGCCAATGGGTGAGAGCGACAAACCATAGCGGGCGGCGGCTGCCCGCAGCGGATCGACGGCTTGCTCACGCACCGCCACCAGCAAACCACCGGAGGTCTGCGGGTCACACAAAATATATTTCTGCTCGTCAGTCAGGGGAGACACCTTGTGGCCATAGCTGTTGTAATTACGCAGGGTGCCCCCCGGAATACAGCCCTGGGCCAGATAATCCTTGACATGGGGCAGCACCGGCACGGCAGCATAGTCAATCTGCGCCGCCACATTGCTGCCTTCGCACAACTCCAGCAGATGCCCCAGCAAGCCAAAACCGGTCACATCGGTCATGGCGGTAACCCCTTCAATCTGGGCGAAAGCGGCCCCCACGGCATTGAGGGTACACATCTGCTCAATGGCGGCCTCAAGATGTGCCGGCTGAATCTTTTTCTGCTTCTGTGCGGTGGTCAAAATGCCCACACCCAACGGTTTGGTCAAAAACAGCCGACAGCCGGGCTCGGCGGTGTCATTGCGCTTGAGCTGTGCAGTTTCCACCAATCCGGTCACCGCCAGGCCAAAAATAGGCGCTGGCGCATCGATGGAATGACCGCCCGCCAGCGGTATACCAGCCTGACGGCACGCCTCGCGCCCCCCTTCCATCACCTGCTGGGCGAGTGCCGCATCCAGCTTATCAATGGGCCAGGCCAGGATGGCAATGGCCATCAGCGGCCGGCCGCCCATGGCATAGATATCACTGATGGCGTTGGTAGCAGCAATCTGCCCGAACTTAAAGGGATCATCCACAATGGGCATGAAGAAATCCGTCGTGGACAGCACCGCCGTCCCATTGCCCAAATCATAGGCCGCCGCATCATCCTTAGTATGATGACCCACCAACAGCGCATCCGGCCGACGCTGGGCCATGTGGCTTTGGAGCATCGTTTCCAACAGCGCTGGTGCAATCTTGCAGCCACAACCGGCGCCATGGGCATATTCAGTCAGTTTCACCCCGTCCATGGGCACACATTATAGCGGTTGGCACACCGAGCAGAAGACGCTGCTGCGTTGGGCAATCTGCTGCTGGTGCAACAGCGTCCCACAGCGAGGGCAGG
>DQVN01000088.1 GCA_015661715.1 Sulfurivirga caldicuralii | reverse complement strand
TTTTGTCTCACCTTGGAGGTGGTGTAAAGATTGGGGGAAGGTCAATCCCATTATCAAAGAATCTCCAGTTGTTCATGGCTTTATTTTTGGGGAGGGTTACAGTTTTATTCAACCTCAATTTAATCTGATCAGGGCCACCCCCTCTCAAAATGTGCGAAAAATATCGTACGTTATCGATATGGGAAGAGTGATCAATAATGCACCGTGTCGCCGCGAATCTGTCGAACAGTTCACACATAAGCTTCTAAAAGAAGCTTACGCGTTAAAAAGCCGCAAATGCGGCCAGAGATCCGGTTATTTTATCAGTTTAATTTCGACCCGCCGGTTGAGCTGGCGACCTTCAGGTGTGCTATTATCAGCGATGGGTTGGCTTTCGCCATACCCTACGATTTCAATCCGGTCTGCTGTAATACCTTGTGAAACAAGATAATTTTTGACCGCTTGGGCACGTCTCTCTGAAAGCGTTTTGTTATAGGCTTCAGAACCCACGTTATCAGTGTGCCCTTCCATCACAATGCGTTTGGCTGGATATTTTTTCATGTATTCAACGATTAGATCCAGCTTGCCAAAGGCATCATCATTGAGTTCAGCGCTGTTGGTTTTAAACAAACCGCGAAATACAGGTAGAGGTTCTTCAGCAACGGGTTCAGGTTGTGGCTCCGGTTTTGCGATGACTGGAAGTGTTACCTTGGGTTTGGGCTCTGGTTTTTGTTCTGGCCAGCCTTCGCAGATGGCTAGGGCGGTTTCTTTGGTCCAATTGATAGAGCGAACACATCCGCCAAAGTTATCGCGGACGATGCGGTTTTCCTGGTCAATGACATAGGCATCTGTGCCCTCTGCATAGATGTCGCCTTTAGGTGGTGTGGCCTGAGCGGTATGGGTAAGGCCGATGATGGCGAGGGTGAAGATAGTTTTTTTAAACATATTGGTATATCTCTATGATTTGGTAATGTTGAAAGATTTGTAGGACTGAAAAGTACTATAATTATATTACCAGTTGAATTAATAAAACATGTGGTTTATTTGTAAACGGAAGGCTGAATGAATTCAGGCATTAGATATTTTTGGGGGTGACCAGCTGGACCAGCTTGGCCTCTCGAGGGCGGAGCTCTTCCCAGCGGCCTGGGATCAGTAATTGGGCGATGGCGCAGGTGGAGAGGCGGGCCAAGGTTTCATCACCTGTGAGCCAGCTAAGTAGTGTCTCCAGCCCTGGATTATGTCCAATGATGGCGATTCGGGTCAGCTCATCGGGTTGTTGTCGTAGGAGGTGGGTGAGTGTGTCAGTGGTGGCGTTGTAGAGGTCGGGTATTTCCAGGGCTTCGGGTTTGTGTGGCCAGTGGCGTGTGAGCCGCGCCAAGGTTTGTTGGGTGCGCACCGCGGGAGAAACCAGGATGCGTTGGGGAACTAGATCTTGCGCTGCCAGCCAGTGGCCCATTTTGCAGGCTTGTTTTTTGCCTTTTTCCGCTAAGGGACGGTCGATATCGGCTAAGGTTTCGTCAGACCAGTCGGATTTTGCGTGGCGGATGATAAGTAATTCGCGCAATCGGTCGGGCATGGGTTAGTACTCCACTCCGTATTGGCTGCGGTATTGGCGCATGGCGTTCAGGATTTCGGCGTATTCATGCTCCCGTTCAGCGAGATAGTCGATGATGTCGTTGAGGGTGATGATGCTGATAACGGGGATGCCGAATTCATGTTCGATTTCCTGAATGGCAGACTGCTTGCCCTGCCCCTTTTCCATGCGGTCCAGGGCGACGATAATGCCTGTTGGTTCTGCGCCCTGTGCCTTGATCAATTGAATGGCTTCACGGACGGCAGTTCCAGCAGTGATGACATCATCCACAATCAGCACCTTGCCTTTCAGTTCAGCGCCTACGGTACGGCCACCTTCGCCGTGGTCTTTCTTTTCCTTGCGATTGTAGACGAAAGGCACATCAATCTGATGAAATTCAGCTAATGCCATGGCGGTGGTGGCCACCAGGGGAATGCCCTTGTAAGCAGGGCCGAACATGACATCGTAGCCGATGGTGCTGTTGGCGATGGTGGCTGCGTAAGCGCGGGCCAACTGGCTGATTTGCATGCCGGTGTTGATTTCACCCGCATTGAAAAAATAGGGGCTTACACGACCGGACTTAAGGGTGAACTGACCCAGTTTCAGGACACCTGCTTGGAGCAGAAATTCGATAAAGTGTTCGCGTGTCATAGCACCTCCTCTCTGTGTTCATTGTGCATGAATTGTTTCAGTTGTGCAATTTCCGCTGGCCAGCGGTTGGGGTCGATGGTTTCAAGGATAAATGGACGTTGATCCCAGCGGGGGTCTTGCATCAGTTGCTTGAAAGGGGTCCACCCCATTTGGCCTTCGCCGAGGCTGTGGTGGCGATCGACACGGCTGCCCAGGGCGCTTTTGCTGTCATTCACATGAAAGGCCAGCACTTTGTCGTGGCCGACGGTGTTGCACAAACTTTGCATAACGCCTTCATAGTCACCCTTTAAATCATAGCCCGCCGCCCAGGCATGGCAGGTATCGATGCACACACCGATACGATCTTGTTGTACCACTTGAGCCATGATCTCAGCCAGGTGTTCAAAGCGATAACCCACATTCGATCCTTGGCCAGCGGTGTTTTCCAGCACGGCGATGACCTGAGTCGTTTGCTCGAGGGCGATATTGAGGGCTTCGGCAATGCGTTTAAGGCAGTCAGTTTCTGAAATCTGTCTCAGGTGGCTGCCTGGATGGAAGTTTAGCATTTGGATGCCCAGCTGTTCACAGCGCTGCAGTTCATCAATGAAAGCTTCCAGCGATTTGCGCCATTTGTCATCTTCAGGATGGCCTAAGTTAATCAGGTAGCTGTCATGGGGAAGAATCTGTTTGGGGCCATAGTTCAGTTGCTGACAGCGCTGTTTGAACAGTTGGATCTGTTCAGGTGTCAAAGGTTTAGCGTGCCATTGGCGTTGGTTTTTGGTAAACAAGGCGAAGGCGGTGGCACCTAGGGTATGGGCACGAACAGGGGCTTCAGCCACCCCACCTGCGGCGGAGACATGGGCGCCGATAAATTTTGTCATGGTGCAGTCTCGCTTTGGCATACTGGTTGCCATACAGGTTATCACAATTGCAATGTGTCGAGAATTTGACAGGAGGTTAATATGCCCATTGATCTGTCCGGTGTGGATCCGCTTAAACCTAAGAAAGCGCTGCTGGAGGCTGCCATGGCGCAGCAGAAGGCGAATCAAGGCGTGCCGTTGAAGGAGATGATGCAGCAGACAGAGCGTTCTGAGGCGATACCGCCCGATCTACAGTGGCTGGTGGAGGATCAGACCGCACTGCATGATTTAGTGCGCCAGATGGATGCTAGTATCAGTGAGTTGGCACGACAGCTACGTCAGGCTCAGTTGGTGATGGATAATGGCCGCAAGCAGGTGGAGGCGGAGCAGAAACTGCTTTATAAGCAGATCAAGACCTTGAATAATCTAATGAAAAAACAGATTGAAACCTTTGAGCTGGTCAATCGCAGGGTAGAAAAGATCACGATTGCGGAAAATAGCATTTTGCCCCAATTGGGTGTGGGTATTATCGGTGGGATTGTGGCTGGTATTACGGTGGCGTTGACGCTACCTTGGATTCAGTGGTTTTTGGGGCAGCTGTAGGTTGGATGTTTTTTCTGCAAAATTTAGGGCACAATAGCACCCATGAGCATGCAAACCTGGCGGGTGATTGAGCGTCAATTGGAGACGGCACCGGATGCCCTAAAACGTGTCCATTGTTTGAAGCTGGTCGGCGCCATGGAATGGGCGCCGGGGGACTGGTTTCTGGTTCGGCCGACTAACCCGGATAAGGTCGTGGAGGATGTGCTACAGGCGTTGGCACTGACGGGTAAGGAAGTGATCCAGTTACGCCGTGTGGGAGAGATGACAGCGATCGAAGCGCTGAAACGGCATCTTGAGATCACCCAGTTAGATCCGGCAGTGCTTAATCGGCTGCAGCGTCAGCACGGCATTGGCGCTTGGCCCGACCGGGCTGCGATGGCGGCCTATGCCAACAGGCGCAGTGTATTGGATTTATTGTGTGATTGGCCGCAAGTCCGTCAGTTGGGACGGGCGTTGTTGCCACTCTTATCCCTTTTGGCCCCCCGCTTTTACTCCATTGCCAGCAGTCCGTTGGTTAGCCC
>DQVN01000093.1 GCA_015661715.1 Sulfurivirga caldicuralii | reverse complement strand
TGTCTGAATACGATCCGGAGCAACGCCAGCCGCTACCAGCGCATTATATGCTGCATTGGCACGGCACTCACCCAGGGCCAGGTTATATTCTACTGTGCACCGTTCGTCACAATACCCCGCGATGGTGACCTTCACCTCAGGGTTGTCCAGCATAAACTGCGCATGCTGTTTAATAACATCGAAATATTCTGGCTTGATATTGGAGCGGTCAAAGTCGAAATGGACACGCTTGTTGCGTAGCTCAGCAATCTTCTGCTGCAGCGCTTCCATTTTCACTGCCTCATCATCCACAGCCGCTGTATCTGCGCTTACTGTCTGTGTCGGCTGAGCTTCAATCTTAGGCTCAGCTTGTTGTTCTTGCTTTGGTGTTGAGCTACAACCTGTCAACGCAGCCCCGACAAAACCCACCAGAAACAGTGCAGTTAGTTTTTTCATCATTCAAATCCTCAGGTTCTATTTTTACCCAACAAATATAACTGATTTTCCAGAACAAGAAAAGGGTTATCGGTAACACTAAACAAAAAAACCCGGAAGTTCTCTTCCGGGTTAAGCGGGCTACATTATGGAGGAACCGATCAACTCGATTTCCATCAGCGGTTCCTATTTCACCATAATGGATGTGGAAACAACTTGATCTGGCTCAAGTTTCAACCCGTTGCTGCGCAGCAGCGGGGACACTGATTTTCCTCCAAGCTCACCCCGGCCGCTTGCTGCAGCCGAGCAACATCATGGATCTCCACATATTTTCTCCGCCAGGTGAACACGCCCTCTGTCTGAAATTTCTTAAGTATGCGCGATACCGTCTCCGGCGTCAGCCCTAAGTAAGTGGCCGTATCCCGGTGCAGGATCGGCAAACGAAAACACTCCCAATCATAGCCGCGCTCGCGATAGCGCTGAGCCATGGACCAGATAAATGCGGCCACACGCTGTTGGGCCACCCGATGGGTCATGTTCTCGAAATGGGCCCGCTCCAACTCCAGCTCCCGGCGCATCATCTGCAGCACCTGACGATTCAAGACAGGCATCTGCATACTCAATGTCTCCAAATCGCATTGTTCTAAACGGCACACATTACAGGTATCCAATGCCTGTGCATCAAATGTATACACCGGCTGATCCAGCGCATCCAAACCGATAATGTCACCAGGTAAATAAAAGGTATGAATAATCTCATTTCCCTGGCTGTCGGTACGGTACAGTTTCACAATACCGGACTTCAGCGCATAAATCGCTGAAGCGGGCTCCCCCGCCGTGAAAATCGTCTCACCCTTTTTGAAAACAGGCTGCGCCGTAATGATGGTATCCAAGCGCTGCACCTCATCGGATGTCATACCACTGGGGAAACAGATCCGTTGCAACCCACAACTGCTGCAGGTAATCTGGGATTTAACAGATTTAACTGGATGTAGCCCGGTCATATTGCGTCACACTCGCTCAATTATGATTGTATTTTGCTGTCTAGTTTAGGGCATTTTTTGTAACGGAACCAGCCAAAGGTCATCGCCCTTCTCCTGAGACAGACAGACCAACTGCCTCATTTTTGGGCAGTTTAACCGCAACCCTTGTTCCGGCAATGACTTGGGGCATTCATTGAACGCTTTTCCACAAAGTTATCCACAGCTTTTGTGGATAATCCACACCAAACCTAAAAATGGACAACACTGCTGCAAAACTCATGATTTTCCCGTTATTTCAACAACTTACAGACTATTAACACATTGCTTTAAGAAAGTGTTTTTAACTTTTCTTGCCATTTGTCAAGCTTTTTGGCAAAAGTTATGCACTAAAAAAATTTTATGCCCCTCACAGCGCCCACCACACGGGCCTGAAGGACTTTTGGCTACAATAACCCATAAAAAAGGGAAGAGAACATGGCCAAAGTCCTCGCCATAGGTAATTTAGTACTAGACACCGTTTTGATCACCGACCACTTTCCACAGGAAGATGAAGAACTGCGCGCTGAAAGCCGCCTGCGCCAGCCCGGTGGCAACGCCGCCAACAGCCTCTATGTACTGACACAACTGGGGCATCACACCAGCTTGGTTACCACCTTGGCAGCGGATCAAGAAGCGCGCCTGCTTACCCAGGTACTGCAGCAACGGGGAATTGACCTCTCCCATATCCAGCGCAAGCTTAAAGGTGCTACCCCTAGCAGCTATATTCTGCTCAATCAACAAAGTGGCACCCGTACCATCGTGCACTATCGCGACTTGCCTGAAGTGGACTTTGACCATTTTGCCAAAATTGAAATCGAAGCCTACGACTGGCTCCATTTTGAAGGACGCAATGTGCCTGAGCTTAAAGGCATGCTCAACATCGCTCGCACATTCTGCCCTGAGCTGCCCATATCAATCGATTTGGAAAAGCCTCGCGACGGTATCGAAGCCCTATTGGATAAAGTGAATGTGCTGTTTACCGGCAAACACTATGCACAAGCCAAGGGTCACGAGGATGCCGCCGCCTGCATTGAAGCGCTACGCACCTGCGCGCCACAAGCGCTCATGATCTGCACTTGGGGGGATGCAGGTGCCTGGTGGCAGATGCCTGGCGGTGACATTGTCCATACACCAGCACAAAACGTTCGGGTCAAAGATACCTTAGGCGCAGGCGACACTTTTTTGGCCGGTGTAATTCATAAACTGCTGCAGCAGGCAACACCTGCTGAAGCGGTACACTATGGCAATGAGCTGGCCGCGCGCAAGTGCCGCCAGCAGGGATTGGACAACCTCCTGGCTCCCTTAGCGGATGACCAACCGCTGGCTAAGTCGAGCGATATCAGTGCCGCCAAAGCCACCATTGCCCAAGTGCCCGGACGAGACACGACGGTGATCTTAATCCGCGATAAGGATACGGACACCATCAAGGCGTATATCAACAACTGCCCCCACCAGCAGGTGCCCTTAAATGAGGCCTATAAAGTGGATGTTAATCCCTTTGCCAAAACCCTTAAATGCTCCGTGCATGATGCCTGGTTCAAGGTGGAAGATGGCGAATGCGTAGAAGGCCCCTGCCAGGGAGATCACCTACAGCCTTTCCCCATCCGCATTGATGAAGCAGGCAATATCTATGCGGCAATCGATGACTAAGGGGGTCCCCCTAATTTTTTCAGGGCATTTTTTTCAGATGCTTATGACTAAGAAAACAGGAGAAAACCTGCGATTTAACAGTTTTTAGCTATATTTTCGCTGACGCAAGGCCTCATAGAGCGCCACGCCCGCCGCCACGGAGACATTCAGACTCTCCACACTCCCTTCCATGGGCAGGGCGCAGATAAAATCACACTGCTGACGCGTCAATCGGCGCAATCCGCTGCCCTCGGCCCCCAGCACCAGTCCGATAGGGGCGCGCAAATCCTGCTGATACAGCAGTTGATCTGTCTCACCCGCCAGGCCAATGAGCCACACGCCCAATGCCTTGACCCGATCCATAGTGCGGGCCAGGTTGTTAACCGCGATCACCGGTATGGTCTCCGCCGCACCGCAGGCCACTTTGCGTACCACAGGTGTGATACCCACCGCCTGGTGACGGGGAATAATGACCGCTGTAACGTCCGTGGCATCGGCGGTGCGCAAAATAGCGCCCAGGTTGTGGGGATCCTGCACCCCGTCGAGAAAAACCAACAGGGGCGACTCTGCAGCTTCTATCAACTCCGGCAGATCCGCTTCGCCAAAGTGTGGCACCTGACTTGCATCACTCAATTGGGCCGCCACATGCTGATGTACGCCTTCAAAGCGCTCAAAGGCATCGCGCGCCACCCGCTCAATGGAGACACCGGCTTTGCTCGCAAGGGCCTCCAGCTTTTGCTGCCGGGCATTGAGACGGCCCCGGGGCAGCCACACCCGCTGCAAGGACGCCCCCTGCTTAAGCAGGGTTTCTACCGCGTGAAAACCGTAAACCCACTGGCTCATGACGATTTACGCGGCTTGCGGGAACGGGGTTTGCGCTGACGGCTGCGGCGCTTGCGAGATTTTTTCGGCTGCTCAGAGGGCGAGGCACGCTCTTCAGCGGCTGCTTGAGCGTTTTCAGCCGACGCCCGCTGCACGGCCGGTGCTTGGAGCAGACGCAGCTCCACCTTGCGTTCATCCAGATTGACCTGCGCCACCTGCACCCTTACTGTATCGCCAATGCGGAAACGCTGCTTGGTGCGCTCTCCCACCAGACAGTGGCGGGCCTTATCATAGACAAAATAGTCATCCCCCAACTCAGTGACATGCACCAACCCTTCTACATAAAGAGGCTGTAGCTCCACAAAGATGCCAAAGTTGGTCACCGCCGAAATAATGCCGTCATATTCCTCCCCCAAACGATGGGAGAGATATTCACACTTAAGGAAATTGGTCGCATCCCGCGTCGCCTCATCAGCACGACGCTCCGTTTCGGAGCAGTGGGCGCCGATGGCTTCCATGCGCGCTTTATCATAGGGGTAGAGACTTTTGCCCCGGCTGAGCACATGGCGCAACGCCCGATGGATGGTCAGGTCAGGATAGCGGCGAATGGGTGAGGTAAAGTGAGTATAGCTGTCAAAATTCAGACCAAAATGACCTTTATTCTCCGGTTGATACACCGCCTGATTCATGGAACGCAGCATAACCGTCTGCACTAGATTAGCGTAGGGTTTACCCTCCACCTGCTGCAACACCTTAGCAAAATCCGCTGCGGTAGGCGCCTCTCCACCAGGTAGAGTCAAGCCGAAATCCGCCAGGAAAGTGCGCAGCTCCTCCAACCGCTCCGGCTTAGGCGGCTCATGCACCCGGTAGAGAATGGGGATTTCAAAGCGAGACAGGTATTTAGCCGTGGCCACATTGGCCATGAGCATGCACTCTTCAATCAGCTTGTGGGCATCATTGCGCACCACCGGGACAATTCTTTCGATCTTGCGATTTTCATCAAACTCGATCCGCGTCTCAATGGTGTCGAAGTCCAGGGCCCCCCGTTTCTCCCGCTGTTTGCGCAATACCTGATAGAGGGCGTACAGCTCTTTGATATGGGCAAATACCGGTTTGATATTGTTGCTGGCCTGGGACTCATCCTGCAGCGCCTGCCACACTTCATCATAGGTCAGGCGGGCATGGGAGTGCATCACCGCCGGATAGATCTGTGTACGCCGCAGCTTCCCTTCATCGCTGATCTCCATATCGGCCACCATACACAGCCGATCCACATGAGGGTTGAGCGAGCACAGGCCGTTGGAAAGCTTTTCCGGCAACATGGGCACCGTCAACTGCGGGAAATAGACAGAATTGCCCCGCTTGTAAGCCTCTTCATCCAATGCGCTGCCCGGGGTCACATAGTGGGATACATCGGCAATGGCCACCACCAGGCGCCAGCCATGTTTGCGTCGCTTGGCAAAGACCGCATCGTCAAAGTCCTTGGAGTCCACCCCATCAATGGTCACCAGTGGCAGGTGGCGCAGATCTTTGCGCCCGGCCTTCTCCTCATCGGTCACCGTATCGGGGATTTCATCCAGCTCCGAAAGGGCATCCGCCGGCCACTCATGGGGAATGTCATAAGCGTAAATGGCAGACTCAATCTCCAGGCCCGGATCCAGATAGTTGCCAAGAATCTTCTCAATACGACCCACTGGCCCGGAACGGCGCGAGGGCTGGCGAATAATGTCCACCAAAACCACTTGCCCTTCCTGAGCGCCATTAAGGCCATCGGCTGGAATAAATACATCTTGAGTAATGCGGTGGTTACTGGGCTGCACCCAAGCCAAACCATACTCATCAAAATGCAGCCGCCCCAGCAATTTCTGCGTATGGCGACGGGTGATTTCCACTACCACGCCTTCCAAGCGACCCCGTTTGTCCTCGCCCACAATGGAAACCAGCACTTCATCCCCATGCAGCACTTTCAACATCTCATGGGCTGGCAGGTAGATATCACCACTGATACTGGGATCCTCCGGCACCACAAAGCCAAAGCCGTCCGGATGACCAATCACACGCCCCTTGACCAGATTCATGCGCTTGACCAATCCATAAGCACCCCGGCGATTACGCAAGAGCTGGCCATCACGAACCATCGCCTTCAACCGACGGGACAGACCCTCCAAACGAGCCTCATCCGCTATACCCAGGCGAGCAGCAATCTCCTTAAACGGCAAAGGCTTACCCACCTCTTCCAGCAGTTTCAGAATGAACTCACGGCTGGGGACAGGGTTATCATATTTTTCCGCCTCACGCTGAAAGTAAGGGTCTTTCTGCGCCAAAGGCGCCTCATTGTTTTTTTCGCTCACAGAATATTTCCTCTAATTGAAACTTGAACGGCAAACCGCCCCAGTTTTATTCCTGAAACCGCGCAAACATGGCTTCAGGAATAAACCCAGGGCGGCGAACATGCCCATTTTAGACACATTTTGTTTTGATTATAGCCCATTAAGCTGTGCTACACTGCCGGGAAGCGTCGGTGACAAAGTAGGTATGATACGACAACTGATCTACACGCTCCTGATCGCCCTGACCGGCCATGTATCGCTTGCTCAGCCAGTCACGGATGATTCGACACAAGATCCTTCTTTTTATGGGCGCTTGTTTACCCCATTTCAAGGGGATCTGCCCGAGATGCAGCAACGGCGCATGATCCGTGTACTGGTCGCCCCCTCCCGCACCAACTTTTTTTTTGACGGCCAGCGCTGGCGCGGACTGGAATATGAACTCCTCAAAGCTTTTGAACAATTTATTAACCGCGGCCCTCGGCGCCAGCGTTATATCACCCATCTGGTTTTTATGCCGGTGCCCTTCAACGGCATTATTGAAGGCGTGGTGACAGGCCG
>DQVN01000013.1 GCA_015661715.1 Sulfurivirga caldicuralii | reverse complement strand
ATTGTCTCTGCTTATGCAGGTCAGCCTGCGCCTACGCCCAAACTGGCCAATACCTGCTACAGTCTGATCGCCAGTAACTACGGCATCAGCGTGGTTGCCGTCTATCAATACAACGGCAAGATCATGAGTTCGATCAAAGGCGCCGGTGGCGTTACGCCCAAGGATGCCGATATGAATCAATTCCTTGCTGAAGCCACCTATGCACGGGGTTGGTATAAGAGTATTACCGCCGATACTTGGGGTTAACCAACCTATACGGATGATCCTACACCATTACCCGGCCTTGGCCGGGTTTTTTGTTTCTTACCCCAGGATCACGGATAATAATATCCTTTGAAACCCACTAAGCATTCTATGGACGCACTACCGATTTTTGTGTTGTTACGCCAACGCCCCTGTTGGGTGATTGGCGGCGGGGTGGTCGCCGCCCGCAAAGCCAGCTTATTGCTACAAGCAGGCGCTCAGGTGCATGTCATCGCCCCGGCGCTGGGTCAGGAAATGCACCGCTATGTACACGCCGGTCAGCTCCATTGGCATGCCATGGAATTTGACCCCAATACCACCCACTCCTTGCCGCGTCCTGTACTGATCATCTCCGCTACCGATGATGAACAGGTCAGCCATAACGCTACCCGCTGGGCCCGGGAACAGAACATTCTGATCAATACCGCCGATGTGACCGAGCTGTGCGATTTTATCCTCCCTGCCATTGTCGAACGGGGGCCGATCACCCTGGCCGTATCCACCGGCGGGCGTTCCCCTATTCTGGCCCGCTGGATCAAAGGCATGCTGGAGCGCTGTCTGCCCCAAGGATTGGGACAGGTGGCCCATCTCCTCGGCCAGATGCGCACACGGGTCAAAACCGCTTTGCCCACACCAGCGGCACGGAAAGCTTTTTGGGAACGTTTGTTAACCCCTGCCTTTATCGAACAGGCGCAAGACAACCCCCAACAGGCACAAGCGCACATTGAACAGGCGCTGAAACAGGCCCATTCGCTGATGCCCACGGGCGAGGTCTGGCTAATCGGCTGCGGCCCCGGAGATCCGGAGTTACTGACTCTTAAAGCCCACCGCCTGTTGCAACAGGCGGATGTGCTTTTGTACGACCGACTGGTGGATAACCGTATCCTCGATATGGCCCGCCGCGAGGCGGAGAGAATCTATGTGGGCAAACATGCCGGTGATCATGCGCTCAGCCAAGAACAGATCAATGCCTTGATGATCCAACGGGCCAGAGCGGGACAGAAAGTGGCGCGCCTCAAGGGCGGCGATGTCTATCTCTTCGGCCGCGGAGGAGAAGAAGCCCACGCCCTGGCTGAGGCCGCCATTCCCTTTATCGTTGTCCCGGGGTTGACCACCGCGGTAGCCGTCTCGGCCGCCTATGGCATCCCTCTGACCCATCGGGACCATGCACAGGCGGTCACTTTGATCACCGGTCACAGTCGCGACGGTGGCCTACCCTATAACTGGGGTGCACTGGTTCAGCCCAATCATACGCTGGTCGTTTATATGGGCCTGAAAAACCTCCCCCATATTCGCCAGGCGCTGCTGGATCACGGCATGGATCCACACACACCCGTGGCCCTGATCGAAAACGCCACCCGACCCGACAATCGACTGCTGATCACCGATCTGGCCCATTGTGTTGCCGTCCGTGATCAACACGGGCTGAAGCCGCCCACGCTGATTATCATCGGACAGGTGGTCAAATTGCACCAGGAGCTCAATCATGTTCAAACACTTCAATGAAGTCATCCAGGCGGTCGGTCGCGGGCCGACCCGCGCCCGTCATCTGACCTTTGATGAAGCCTACTGGGTGATGCAGCGTATCTGGGCCGGCGAGGTTGAGCCCTTACACCTGGGGGCGTTGCTGGTGGCCTGGCGACTATTGACTGAGCAGCCCGAAGAAGTGGCCGGCCTGGTGGCCGCTGTGCGCGACCAATTGCCCACCGTCCATGCGGACATCGATCTGGACCTGCCCGCCTATGCCGGCAAACGCCGCTTTCCGCCCTATTTCATCTATGCCACCTGGCAACTGGCCCAACAGGGCAAAAAAATTCTGCTCCATGGCAGCGCTGATCCCACCTCTGGACGCTACTATGCCGCTCAAGCCAGCGCGGCGCTTGATCTACCCTGCGCCCGGAGCCTGGAAGAAGCCGCTGAGCTGTTCCAGCATCATAATATGGTCTATCTGCCCTTCGAGACCTTCGCCGCTCCGCTGACGCCCTATCTGTTTCTCAAACCCCGCCTGGGCGTGCGCACCATCTTCAACAGCCTGTGTAAAATGATCAATCCCCTGCGGGCTCCGCTGAGCATTCAAGGGATTTTCCATGGCGTCTATGCCAATCTCCATGCCGAAGTGGCCGCCCAACTCAAGGATCCCCATGTGATTTCCTTCAAGGGCGAAGGCGGCGAGCCGGAGATCCGTCCCACCGCGACCACGACGCTGCAAATCGCCCAGAGGGGCCGCATCAAGGAATCCACTTGGCCACGGGCGCTGGAGGCCCGCCCCGAACCGATGGAGGACATTTCCATGGAGGGGCTGCTGCGCCGCATTGAGCAGCATACACTCACCGACTACGACCGCGCCGCATTACAAGCCAACTTCGACTTTCTCCAAACCTATGTCTGACTGTGCTTTGGCCATTGCCGCCGGCGGGCAGGGCATACGCTTAGGCAGGAGAGACAAAGGGCTGCTGTCCCTGCCCGATGGCACACCCCTCGTGCAATATTTGCTGCGTCAGCTTGAGCCTTATTCCTGGCGTGAAATTTTGCTTCTATGTCGGCCCGATCAGGCCACCTACTACCAGACGCTGATTGGCCAGGCCCAACTGGTATTCGATCAATACGGCCCGGGCTTTGGCCCCATGGCCGCCCTGCACACCGCCCTGCAAAGCGCAACCTGCGACTGGGTGCAACTGTGGCCGGTCGATGCCCCCATTGTCTGCCCCCAACTGCTCCAGACGCTGGATCAGGCCACCGCCCCTGCCCTGATCCCCCAAGACGCCAGCGGACGGCTACAACCCCTGTTTGGCCGCTATCACATCAGCCTGCTGCCTTCCCTGACCCGGCATCTGACAGAACAACGCCTGGCCATCAGCCGCTGGCTGCGGGATATTCAAGCCCCAATCCTTCCCTGGTCGGAGCACGCCTGTTTTACCAATCTGAATGAACCGCAAGACCTCACTTTCCTGCAACATATCTGCTAAAAGAGCTTATCGGGCTGCGCCCGACGCCAGCATGTCATAACCTATCCGCTTGTATCCTCACTGGCGGCACAGGCAAGACGTTTCTGCAACAGCGCTTCAGCCAAAAGAAAATCCAGCGGATCATCAATGTCCACACCATGTTCCCGGCTCATGCGGTAAGCATAAATTCTCGACAATGACCACACGCTCTGGCCGGCACGCACCGCCTGGGCACAGATAACCCCAATGGCACCATTCAAACACCAATAGGTGGGCAAGTCCTGGGAACGGCGCATGCCTGCGGGCGTAAGAAAGCCGTTCATGCTGTCATCATCAGGCAGGGTATTCATCCACAACGGTGGTTGTGCCGTCGGCGAGACACTGATAATAGCTTGGGCATCCCGTTCCACCGCCTTGACAATAGCAGCATCGATTTCTTCTGCTGTGCGTAGAGGCGAGGTGGGCTGCAGCACGACCACATAGTCATAGGTTTCCCCACTATAATCGCTCCAGGCGGCTAAAGCATGGGTCAAAACCGCAGCGGTGGTGGCCTCATCGGTGGCCAGTTCAGCCGGGCGCAGAAAGGGCACCTCTATTCCCGCTTGTCGTGCCACCTGGGCGATCTTGTCACAGTCGGTGCTGACCATCAAGGCTTCCAGATACCGAGCCTGTTGTGCCGCCTGTAAGGTCCAGGTCATCAACGGCTGTCCGGCAATGGTACGGATATTCTTATCCACTATCCGGCGGCTGCCGCAGCGGGCAGGCACCACCCCTAAGAATCGCTTACCCTGATAGCTCATGCTTCCTCTTCCAGCAGATTAGGGCGATCCTGATCACCATCCCCCTTATATTGCACATAGCGCACCCCCTCTGGCAGCGGATCCGCCACACAATAAACCGGTACCTTCCGCGCACAGAAGGGTTCAAAATAATTCGGCACCACAACACCTGCATCCGGCTGATCAAAATCCACCGCCGCCATCCCGGCCTGGGAAAAAACCGACGCTGGCACGCCGTGGCAAATGCAATCCATATACTCGATGCGTGCGCGGCCTTTGACCTGATGCGTAAACAGCGCCACCAATGCCGGAGCCAGGCCCTCAGGATGACCTAAAATGGTAACAATTCTCAAAGCGCAGCGCACACCCACGCATTGAGTCCGCGTCACCAACAGATGGGATGGCGTATTATCCTTTCCATAGGCCATCCACAAATCATAGTCGGCAAACGGATAGTCCCAAAAACGCCAGCGGATATAGGCCGCATCCCGATAAGGCCACAGGTTGTGCCACTGGTGCCAGGGCAGATCATGCAACTGGTCTATGGATTCCACAGGTTCTAAGCGCGCCTGCGGCAGCGCTGCCCCAGCCTGCCCCGTGATCTCCGGGTCGACATTCTGCAGCAGCTCAAAGGCGGTCATCGCCGGATTGATACGATAGAACTGCTGCATCCGCTGCCACTGCATGCCCAACAAACCATAGATCGGCCGCGTCTGCGGACCCGCGCCAGGGGCGGCAAAAAAGCGGTGAGGCACCTGCTCCATCACATACCGGCGCAGTTTCAACCCCAACATGGGCGCCTGCGCCTGCACATCATCCACCACTTTCCACAAGGATCCGGCCAAATCAGGGATCGGGCGTTGGTTGTAGGGCATCCAGCCAAAAATCCCCACCAGGGCATCATCCTGCTCCGCCACCGCCACATTGATAAGATCCGGCGCCAAGGTATGAAAGCCAAATTCCCACGCCCACATATCCCGCCTGCGGGAGAGCACATGCCCCTGCCGCCAATGCCGCCCCATAAACGCCATCAGCCGTTCAATATCTTCAAGGTGGGCAATACGAAAACGCACCTGGCTCACAGCGCCGCCTCGATACGCTTTGCCAACTCGCAAATACTTAAGGCATCTTCCCCTTGCAACAGCGCATCCATATCCAATGGTCGGTTCAACTGTTGGCTCAATTCAAACACCATGCGCCAGATACCCAGTGAATCCACATACCCCTGAGCAAAGAGATCTGCATCCATATCCACCTGCTCGATTGGCACCTGCTGATGCTGGGCCACCCACTGCCTCAACCACGCCACCATCTGCTGCTGTGTCATACCGTCTCCCATTGTCCCGATGCAAAAGAACGCCTGGCCGCCGTCCATAGACGCAATCCTTCCCAGGCATGATCCAGCCCATAGACATAAGGATGATCCATGTGTCCATCCTGGCGCCATTGCCATAGCGCATCGGCCAGATCCCAATACAGATTGGCAAAGGCCTCCACAAAGCCGGCCGGATGCCCCGGTTTCATACGCATATACCGCCTTTGGCCCGCCACCGATACTTTACCGCTGCGATCCACCTGTTCAATCCGTCCATCCGCCCAGTGGACGGTCAGATTTTCCGGTGCCATCTGGTACCAGTGCGCACTGCCCTCGCTGCCATAGACGCGCAGCCGCAAACCATTACGATGCCCCAGGGCCACCTTGCTGAACCACATGCCCCCACGCGTACCGCCCGTAAAACGCACCAGCGCCTGCACATGGTCGATGACCCCCCATTGGCTGAAACTGGCCATCTCCGCCATCACCGCCTCAGGTACCAAATCCCCCACAAAGCGGGCCAGGTGATGTAGATGCACCCCCAAATCCAGACAGATGGTGGGAATCTGGCCATCCTGCCGCCGCCACGACTGGGGCGGGATAATGCGATCATCAACCTTCAGCGGCCGCAGGAAACCTTCCTGGGGCATCTCCAACTCTATATGCAACAACTGGCCCAACCGTCCCTGGCTGATCCAATGGCGTAATTCCCGCACCATGGGATAACCGCTGTAGTTATAGGTGACCGCCAAAAAGTGACGGGCTGGATCAAACTGGGCGGCGAGCGTCTCGGCTTCCGCCAGATTCTGCACCAGCGCCTTCTCACAGATAATGGGAATCTGCCGTGCCAACAGCGCCAGCAACACCTCATAATGATCCGGTGTGGGCGTCAACACCGCCACAGCATCCACCTCAAAGTCCGGATCATCCAACATCGTCCGCCAGTCGGTATACAAAAAACGGGGCTGCAGATTCCACGCCTGGATTGTCTGACGGCACTGAGTATCACAACGGGAAAAGGCGCCCCCCACCACCTGCCAGCGTCCGTCCAACTGGCTGGCGGCAAAGTGAGTCTGCCCTATGGCTGAGTTCACCCCGCCGCCGATAAAGGCCAGTTTCAACGGCGGCTGTTGCTGCCACAGCTCCGTCTCTTG
Source organism: Sulfurivirga caldicuralii (assembly GCA_015661715.1). Taxonomy (GTDB): domain Bacteria; phylum Pseudomonadota; class Gammaproteobacteria; order Thiomicrospirales; family Thiomicrospiraceae; genus Sulfurivirga; species Sulfurivirga caldicuralii_A. The sequence continues at coordinate 4,436 of DQVN01000013.1, read as the reverse complement.
CAGCGACATCTCTACACCTCTTCGGCCTGTAAACGCCGTCGATCCACCTTCCCCAAAGCATTACGGGGCAAGGCCGCCAGGAAAATAAAACGGCGTGGCTGCTGAAAGTCGGCCAATTGTTGCATACACCAACTGCGCAGCGACCACTCATCCAGCCGTTTCCCATCTTCAGCCACCAGATAGGCCACCACCTGCTCCCCCCAACGCTCATCCGGCTGTCCGACCACCGCTACTTCCCGGACGCCGGGATAAGCCTGCAGCACAGACTCAATATCTTGAGGGTAGACATTGATCCCACCAACCATGATCACCTCTTTGCACCGCCCCACATAGTACAGACATCCCTGCGCATCCAAGCGGCCCAGATCACCGGTGAGGAAATAGCCTTGAGCATCAAACGCAGCGGCGGTTTCCTCCGGCAAGCCATAATAACCGGCAAAAATCATGGGGGTTTGCAGCGCAATCTGCCCGATCTCCCCCGGTGGCACAGCATCCCCCTTGTCATTGACGATTTTGACCTTCACCTGAGGCAAAGGCCAGCCCACCTGCCCGACTGCAGCTTCAGCAGACAGGGTGTCCAGCCTGATATTCGTGGCAATTCCTGTCTCAGATGTGCCATAACACTCATGCAACGCCCCGGGAAACCAGCGTAACCACTGATCCCGCACCGCACCATCCAAGGGGGCTGAAGAAGAAACCAGCGTATGCATAGTGCGCACCGCCTCCTGGTGCGCTTGCAATAAAGGTGCCAAACGCGCCAAATGCACGGAAACCGCCAAAGTGAACGTAACCTGATGCTTTGATACCGCCGCCAACCAGGCCTGGGTAGAAAAGTGGGGCAAAATCACCGCTGTTCCACCGGTTACCAGAGGCAACAGGGTCAAACGCAATGCCAAAGAGTGATACATGGGCGAGGCCACCAATACCCGTTCCCCTGGTTGCAGACCATAGGCCTGCATCGCACCCAGGTTAATCCGTTGCCACTTGACCGCCTGAGACAGGGTGATCGGCTTAGGCGCGCCTGTAGAGCCTGACGTCAAGGTCAAAATAAACGGTGCCTGCTCATCCACCTCATCTGCCTGCGCCTGCAACCTTGTCTGCGCCTGAGCAAAACTGCACTCCGCCGCCGACAAGGTCAGATCCACCCGCAGGCTTTCGGGTACAGCCAACTGCTGTTGCGGATAGGTCAGCCACCAACGGGTCTGACAGCGCTGCAGCGCCTGACGCACACCCGGAGCCTGCAAAGAGGTGGCCACCGGCGCCAAGGTAATGCCCATTGCACTGGCAGCCAGCAGCAAAACGGCAAAGGTGATGCCATTGGGCAACTGCACCACACAGCGGTCTCCGCGGCGAATACCGGCCGCCTGCAACTGCGCCTGCACCGATGCCACCTGCTGCACCATCTGCTGATAAGTCACCACCTGATCACGGAAAATCACGGCCGGGCGATCCGCCCTCGCCTGCACCTGTGCCAGAAAATGTCCAATCAGGCCCGCCATGACTGCGCCACCTCCAAGACCTTCTCCAACTGACACGCCCCATCCAACCGCGGCACAATAAAATCCCGGCCATTCCAGAAGCCACTGGAGGAAGTGAGCATTCCCTTAAAGCCTGCCTGTTTCAAAGCATCCACCAATGCATTCATGGCAGCGCCAAATTTGGGTTTCATTGGCAAGACGAACCAGGGCAATATGCGTAACCCCTTCTGCGCCAAGCAGTGCTGACTTACCATGACCTCAGTCTGCACATAAGCCGCCACATCCCCCGCAAACGGGCGATGACCATGGGTATGGGGTGCAAGATAAGCCTGGCTAAACCTCTGATAAGCCGACCAGTGGGCAAACCGCTGTTGCAGCGCCGCCACTTCCTGATCCGACAAGGGTGAGATCATCTCCCACACACAGGGTTCCGGTAAAATAAGATTGCACGCCCCTTTATCAAACGGCGCACCGGTGAAGATTCATAAGCATACACCTGTTCCACATAGGCGCTTTGCGCCTCGGTTAACGGTTGCGCCAACCGCTCAGCCAACCGCTGCAACAGGAAAGGCTCACGCAGCGCCAATACCACCTGAAGCACATGGGCCAAAGGCCATACCGGCGGATCCCCCCACCCCGGTCATGACCGCCGTCAGCGTGGGAATCCCCTCCGCTTCACAATAGGGCAGCACATTCTCGACCCAATCTACCGTCCCATCATCAGCCGTAATCGCTACCTGACGCCCTTCAGGGGTCTGGGCCAACTCATCCAGGGTGCAAAAGGTATAACCCAGCCTGCGCAACAGGGCGATTTGACGCTGAAAATGCACCAGAGAGACAGGTACACTGCCGATGACCGCAGGAGTCGGCCCCGAGACACTGTGATACATCAAAACCAATTTATTCGGCAGGGACATGGACACGCCTACTCGACAGCATGGGTATGAAACCAGTCTAACAACTGAAAATAGGCCTGCCTTTTCAATGTGGGTGCCCTCAACATCTGCTGCAAATCCGCCAACTGAATCAGGTTAACGGTCTGCGGCGGCAGATCTTGAAGCCAATCCGGCTCGCCAAAGACGACCGCCCAACCTGATACAGCCTGTAACAGCGGCTCAGCTTGAGAAAAGCCATACCGGGGATGCAACTGAGGAAATACGCGCACGATATTGGCAAGCAGCCTCTGTGCTTCCGGATTCAACTGATCCGGCACAAAAAAGCCCTGAAACACATCCATAGACATATTTTCAGGGCGGTTTTCCTGCCGATCAGCTGGTGAAATCGCGCGCGCGGCGGGCGCCAAAATTTTCGGGGGACCCCCCTGGCGCAGCCGCCACACGGGCACCCCCCACTGCAACAGCAGGGCGGTGTTCAGCTTATCAGACATCGGCCTCCCGCTGCGGGTGGGCACGGTCATCGGGGCCGCACAACTTGTTCAAGGCATTAATGTACGCCTTGGCGGAGGCGATAATGATGTCCATATCCGCCCCCTGGCCATTGACGATGCGCCCGGCCTTTTCCAGCCGCACCATGGTCTCCGCCTGCGAGTCGGTGCCATTGGTCACATTGCTCACCGAATAGAGCTTCAACTCCGCGCCGGAATTGACCAGACACTCGATAGCCTTGAAGGTGGCATCCACCACGCCGCCGCCAGCCTCTTTGGCTTTATGCTCCTCACCGTCGATCCACAGGGTCAGTTCGCACACGGGTGTCTCTCCGGTTTCAGAGCACACATGCAGGCTCACCAGCCGATAGCGCTCATTCTCCATAATCTGATTGGCTGCATCCGTGGCCAGGGCAATCAGATCTTCATCATAGATCTCGTGCTTGCGGTCGGCCAACTCCTTAAAGCGCATGAACGCCTCGTTCAACGCCTCCTCAGTATCGAACTCAATGCCCAATTCCTGCATGCGGGTACGGAAAGCGTTGCGTCCGGAGTGCTTGCCCAACACCATCTTGTTGGCGCTCCAGCCCACATCCTCAGCGCGCATGATCTCATAGGTCTCCCGGTGCTTGAGCACCCCATCCTGATGGATTCCCGATTCATGGGCGAAGGCATTGGCCCCCACAATCGCCTTATTGGGCTGCACCGGAAAGCCGGTGATGCTGGACACCAGCCGCGAGGTGGCCAGAATCTCCCGCGTATTGATGCGCGTATCCACCGGGAAGTAATCCTGGCGCACGCGCACGGCCATGACCACCTCTTCCAGCGCCGTATTCCCGGCGCGCTCCCCCAATCCGTTGATGGTGCACTCTACCTGACGGGCGCCATTGCACACTGCCGCCAGGGAGTTGGCCACCGCCAACCCCAGATCATTGTGGCAGTGGGCAGAAAAGATGGCTTTGTCCGAGTTGGGAATGCGCTCGATCAGTTGCTTGAACAAGGCGCCGAACTGTTCCGGCACGTTATAGCCCACGGTATCCGGGATATTGATGGTGGTGGCGCCGGCATCGATCACCGCCTCGAGGATGCGGCAGAGAAAATCCAATTCGGAACGGCCGGCATCCTCCGGTGAAAACTCCACATTATCGGTGAAATCCCGCGCCCGTTTCACCGCCCAGACAGCCCGTTCCACCACCTCATCGGGACTCATGCGCAGCTTCTTCTCCATGTGTATCGGCGAGGTGGCGATGAAAGTGTGAATGCGTCCGCTGGTGGCGGGGCGAATGGCCTCACCCGCCTTGACGATATCATTCTCCACCGCGCGGGCCAAACCGCAGACGGTACTGTCCTGCACCACCTCAGCCACCGCCTGCACCGCTTCAAAGTCCCCTGGGCTGGCAGCGGGAAAGCCCGCTTCGATCACATCCACCCGCAACTTTTCCAGTTGTTTGGCGATGCGCACCTTCTCTTCTTTAGTCATGGATGCACCCGGGCTTTGCTCCCCATCGCGCAAGGTGGTGTCGAAAATAATCAAACGTTCTTTGTCGCTCATGGCTTCAATCTCTCTCTGCATT
>DQVN01000043.1 GCA_015661715.1 Sulfurivirga caldicuralii | reverse complement strand
TGAGTGAACGGGTGGTGAATGGCGGTCAGACGGGCGGTCTTCTCATCTTCCTCGAACATGGGGAAATCCACAATCCACACCGGCGCCCATTCACCCTCAATCATGCCCAGATCTTCACCCAGCTTGACCCGCAACGCCCCCAGGGCTTCATTGACGATTTTGGCCTTGTCCGCGCCAAAGAAGACAATATCGCCATCCTGGGCGCCAACCCGTTCCATGATCTGCATCACCTGATCGGGGAAGAATTTGACAATGGGCGACTGCAACCCTTCCACGCCCCGGGAGAGGTCATTGACCTTGATCCAGGCCAGCCCTTTGGCGCCATAGATGGCGACAAATTGCGTGTATTCGTCGATCTCCTTACGGGTCAGCTTGGCGCCGCCGGGCACCTTCAGTGCCGCCACGCGCCCTTGGGGATCCTTCGCAGGGCCGGCAAACACTTTGAACTCAATATCCTGTAACAAATCCGCCACATCCACCAACTGCAGCGGGATACGCAGATCCGGACGATCCACGCCATATTTTTCAATGGCCTCGGCATAGGTCATGCGCGGAAAATCCCCGTCGAACTCAACGCCTATGGCCTCTTTAAAGATATGGTGCACCAATCCTTCCATCAGCTGCATCACCCCTTCCTCGGTGAGGAAGCTGGTCTCAATATCCAGCTGGGTGAATTCCGGCTGACGGTCGGCGCGCAGATCCTCGTCGCGGAAACAGCGGGTGATCTGGAAATAACGATCGAAGCCGGACATCATCAGCATCTGTTTGAACAGCTGTGGCGACTGCGGCAGGGCAAAAAATTTCTGCGGATGGGTCCGGCTGGGCACCAGATAGTCCCGCGCCCCTTCCGGTGTGGACTTGGTCAGCATGGGGGTTTCGATCTCCATGAAGCCATTGGCGTCCAAATAGTTGCGCATGGCGCGGGTGACCTGGTAGCGCAGCTTCAGGTTGCGTTGCATGTTATCCCGGCGCAAATCGATATAACGGTACTTGAGCCGTACATCCTCCCCCACGCGTGCCTCATCCAGCTGGAACGGAATGGGCTCGGCCATGGAGAGCACCTGGAGATCCTTGGCCAGAATCTCAATCTGACCAGTGGGCAGGTTGGGGTTAATGGTCCCTTCTGGGCGGGCACGCACAGATCCCGTGACCTGGATGACACACTCATTACGCAAATGCTCAGCGGCGGCGAAAGCCTCTGGCGTATCCGGATCCACCACCACCTGCACCAGTCCACGGCTGTCGCGCAGGTCAATAAAAATCACCCCGCCATGATCGCGGCGGCGATGTACCCAGCCCGACACGGTCACATTTTGGTCCATAAGCTGTTCTGTAACATCCCCACAGTAGTGGGTACGATAGGCGTGCTCTGTTGTCATGTGTTCTTTTGCTCCAAATCGTCGTGTTCGTTTGTCTTGGCTCCCGTCTCACCCGGCAGGGGCGGCACCACCACCCCACCGGAGATCACCATCTTCAGGGCGTCATCCACCCCCATCTCCAGCTCGATGATATCCTTACGGCTGGCGATAATGAAAAAACCAGAGGTGGGGTTGGGCGTGGTGGGTACAAACAAATTCACCACTTCATCCATCCCGGTTTTGTGCTGCGCCTCGCCCACTGCCGTGCTGGTTTGAAACCCCAGGGTCCATAGCCCACGGCGCGGGTATTCCAGCAGGTAAACCTTCTGAAAACTCTGTTCACTGGAACCCAGCACCGCTTCGGTCAACTGTTTAACGGCCGAGTAGATACTCCGCACCAGGGGAATACGCCCCAACAGCCGCTCCCACATGGCCATCATCCGGTTGCCCAGGAAGTTGGCCACCAGCATGCCGGTGAACAGAATCAGAGTCAAGGAGACGATAATGCCAAACCCCGGTATGGGAAACCCCAACCAGTACTCCGGCCGCCAGTGCTCCGGCAACAGCAGCAGGCTCTTGTCAAACAGGTTGATCAAAAAGATCAGCGCTGCGATGGTCACACCCAGCGGCAGCCACACCAACAAACCGGCTATCAGATAGCGCTTGAGGGTTTTCACCGTCTGCCCCGTTCAAAAACCTAATCACATATTATAGCCGGGTCAGGAGGCGGGCATAAAAAAGCGGCCATCGGCCGCTATATGAATCACGCCACTTTACATCAGTTCACTGAGCAAGCGGTTCATGCGTTTGACAAAAGCTGCCGGATCCTCCAATTGCGAGCCCTCGGCCAATTCCGCCTGTTCCAGTAACAGACGCGCCCAATCCTGCAACCGCGCTTTATCATCCAACTGTTCCAGTTTCTTGATCACCGGATGGGTTGGGTTGATTTCCAAAATCATCTTCTGTTTAGGTGGCTCCTGCCCCATCTGGCGCAGCATCTGAATCATGTGGGGGCTGAGTCCGTTTTCCGGCACCACCACACAGGCAGGCGAGTCGGTCAGGCGCGTGGAGGGGCGCACATCCTCCACCGCATCGCCCAAGGCCGCTTTAAGACGCTGGCTCAACGCATCCGCCGCTGCTTTCTCCGCCTCTGGCAAAGCCTCTTCTTCGGTTTCAATTCCCAGATCCGCCTGGGTGACGGATTTGAGCGGCTTACCGGCGTATTCATGCAGCTGACCCACCAACCACTCATCAATGGGATCATACATCAGCAGCACTTCAATGCCCTGTTTCCGCAACCGCTCCAGGTGCGGGCTGTTTTTCGCCGCTGAGAAG
>DQVN01000070.1 GCA_015661715.1 Sulfurivirga caldicuralii | reverse complement strand
CGCTGTGCTTCTGTGAGCATTAAGCGACTTTTTTCCTCACTCCAGGGTGCCAGCCAACCGGCATTAAACAGCGCCAACAGCGCAATCGGCAGGGCAAACAGCGCCACCCGACGCTGCAAATAAGCAGGCGAGATGCCGCAACTGTAAAGGACCACCATTTCCCGATCCTGATACCAACGGCCAAATGTGAGCAGGGCGGCCAACAGCATCACCAACGGCACCACCACCTCCAGCGCCGGCGGCAGCTTCAGCAGCAGCAAATGGCCCACCAGCGCCGGCGACACCGACCCTTGCACCGCCTCCGTCAGTAATTCGCTGGCCTGAGTGCCAAAGGTGATCAACAACAACACCAACAGCACCGCCACCCATACCTGAAACAGTTCTGCCAACAGGTAGCGGTCAAGAATTCGCATTTAACACTAAGGCCCAATCACTATAATGAAGCAGACATTATAGGAGATCAGGAGACAATTCCATGAAAGCCATCCAATTTGACTGCACGCTCAACCCAAGCGATTTCGACACCCTGGTGGTGCCGGTTTATGCAGACGGCAGCAGCAATGCCGCCGCTGCCACCTACGGCGTCAACGGCTTGATTCAAGCGCTAGTGGAACAGAAAGACTTTCAGCCCAAGGTTGGCCACACCCTTATGCTGCACACCGTCGCCAACCTGAACTGCCCGCGCCTGCTGCTGGTCGGCTTAGGTGAAGCAGAAAAATTAACTGTCAAAAAATACCTGGATGCAGTTAACGCCACCGCTAGCGCCCTGGATCACTCGGGCGCCCGCCATGCCCTGATCACCCTGAACAGCGAAGTACCCAATGCGGAAGACAGTGTTTGGGCCCTGTATCACAACACATTACAGCTCCAGCGCAGCTTCTATGACTACAGCCATGAAAGCCGGGGCGACCGCCCAGAGCGCGATCCTGTGCTGACGGCGGTCACCTTCTGGGCTGAAGACACCCCAGCACACCGGGATATCATCACCCAGGCGCAGGCTACCGCCTTTGGCATGGCCCTGACCCAGGATCTGGCCAACCTGCCACCCAATATCTGCACGCCCCAATATTTGGCCGATACGGCCGTGGGATTAGGCCAGATCTACGGCTTTGAAGTGGAGGTGATCGAACGAGAAGAGATGGAGCGCCTCGGCATGGGAGCATTGCTGGCTGTGGCGCGGGGCTCCGAGGCACCGCCCAAGCTGATCAGCCTGCGTTACAACGGCGCCGGAGATGCGCCTCCTATCGCCCTGGTGGGCAAAGGCGTCACCTTCGACTCCGGTGGCATCAGCTTGAAACCCGGCGCCGGCATGGACGAGATGAAATACGACATGGCTGGGGCAGCTGCCGTCCTGGGTACCTTCAAAGCCCTGGGCGAGCTGAAGCCCAAGCTCAATGTGGTGGCCGTCATCCCAGCCACGGAAAACATGCCCTCCGGCAAGGCCGCCAAACCAGGCGATGTGATCACCTCGCTCTCCGGCCAAACAATCGAAATTCTCAACACCGACGCCGAAGGTCGGCTGATCCTGTGTGATGCCCTCACCTGGGCCCAACGCCAGTTCAAACCGGCCAAGATTGTCGATTTGGCCACCCTTACCGGCGCCTGCATTATCGCCCTGGGCCACCACATCAGCGGACTGATGAGCAATGACAAAACGCTGGCCGAGACACTGCAGCAAACGGGTGAGTGGACCTATGATCGCCTATGGCGTCTGCCCTTGAGCGAGGAGTATGACCAACAGCTCAAGTCCAATTTTGCCGACATGGCCAATATCGGCGGACGCCCGGCCGGCACCATTACCGCCGGACAGTTCCTGGCCCGCTTCATCGAAGACAACCGCCCATGGGCCCACCTGGATATTGCCGGCACCGCCTGGCTCAGCGGCGATAAGAAAGGCGCCACCGGTCGGCCGGTGCCTACGCTCATAGCATGGCTGCTGAGTGAAGCGGCAACATGACCCAGGTGGTTTTTCACCTGCTGCCCACCACCGCGCCCAAAGCACGGCTGCGTTATCTGATCCACCTGCTGGATCAGACCCTGTGGGGGCATTCCATAGATCTGCGGCTACCTGATGAGCAAGCGGCCGCCAAATTGGATCAACAGCTGTGGGCATGGCCATCCCACGGCTTTCTGCCCCACGCATTGGGGGCGGCGCGCACCGATGCGCCCATTCGCCTGTGGGGGGCCAAGCCTCCAGAGATCGGCGAAATACTAATCAACCTGCATCCTGAATGGTTTCCCCATTTCAGCGGCTATAATCAGGTCATAGAGTTGCTGGACCAATCTGATGCCCTCCTGGCGCGAGGGCGGGCGCGTTACCGCGCGTACCGCCGACTGGGCATCACCCCCCAACTGATTAGACCTGAGGAACTGCCATGATGATGGACATTGCCGACCTGCTCGTCTTATGTGTCAAAGAAGGCGCATCCGACCTGCATATCTCCGCCGGTGAACCTCCCATCATACGCCGCCATGGAGACATTTATAAACTGGACTTCCCGCCGCTTGAACCTGCAGAAGCGCATACCCTGCTGTATGACATCATGAATGATCGTCAGCGCGCCTTGTTTGAAGAGCGCCTCGAGCTCGACTTTTCTTTTACCTTACCCACCATTGCCCGCTTCCGCGTCAATGTGTTTCACCAACGGCGTGGCTTGGCTGGTGTTTTTCGCGTGATTCCGGAACAGATCCATACCCTGGATGAGCTGGACGCCCCCGCCATATTTGAAAAACTAGCCACCCTGCCCCGAGGCCTGGTGCTGGTCACCGGCCCAACCGGTTCCGGTAAATCCACCACCCTGGCCGCCATGATCGAACATGTCAATCGCCATGCACCCCACCATATTCTGACCATTGAAGACCCCATTGAGTTCGTCTACACACCGAAAAAAGCCCTAATTAACCAACGGGAACTCAACAGCCATACCCACGGCTTCGCCCATGCCTTAAGAAGCGCGTTGCGTGAAGACCCGGATGTCATCCTGATTGGCGAAATGCGCGACTTGGAGACCATCTCCCTTGCGCTGACCGCCGCTGAAACGGGCCATCTGGTACTGGGCACCCTGCACACCAACTCCGCAGCCAAAACCATTGACCGTATTCTGGACGCCTTCCCAGGCAATGAAAAGGATATGATTCGCGCGATGCTATCCGAATCACTCCAAGCGGTGATTGCGCAAACACTGATCAAACGCGCTGATGGCCAAGGGCGTGTAGCCGCGTATGAGATTCTGTTGGGCACACCAGCCGTACGCAACCTCATCCGTGAAGAAAAAATTCCTCAAATCTACTCTATGATGCAAACGTCCCGTAGCACCGGCATGCAAACTTTAGATCAGCATCTGCTGGAGCTGGTGCAAAAAGGGATAATCACCCCAGAAGAAGCAAGAAAACGGGCCCATGACAAAGCGCTATTCCAGACAGCTGAGGTGAGTTAGCATGGACACACAACTGAGTCCCGAAGAAAGTAAACAAGCCTTTGAAGACGCCCTGCTGGCCCTCCACCACCAAGGCGGTTCCGATCTGTACATTGAAGCAGGCGCGCCTATTGCCATCCGCATCGATGGCAAGATGCACTTTCTGGCTGAAGAGCGGCTGTCCCCTCAACTGGCTGAACAGATTATCCTGGCCGGCCTCACGGCACAACAGCTAAAAGCCTTCAAGCGGCAACTGGAGTATAACTTTGCCTACTCAATTCCCGGTGTGGGACGTTTTCGTGTCAACATTTTCATGCAGCGGGGCACCCCTGCGCTGGTGGCACGCACCATTAAAACCGACATTCCAAACCTTGAGACACTGGGCCTACCTTCGGTGGTCCAAGAACTGATCATGAAAAACCGGGGGTTGATACTCTTCGTCGGCGGTACCGGCACAGGTAAATCTACCTCCCTGGCCAGTCTGATTGATTATCGCAACCGCCACAGCAAGGGACATATCATCACCATTGAAGACCCCATTGAATTTATCCATCGCCACAAACGCTGCATCGTCTCGCAGCGGGAAGTGGGCACAGATACACTCAGCTATTTTGAAGCGCTGAAAAACGCCCTCCGTCAAGCACCGGATGTGATCATGATCGGTGAGATCCGAGAGCAGGAAACCATGGAACACGCCATCAGCTTTGCCGAAACCGGCCATTTATGCCTATCCACACTGCATGCCAACAATGCCAACCAGGCCCTGGACCGCATTATCAACTTTTTTCCCGAAGAAAAACGCAGTCAACTGCTGATGGATCTCTCTTTCAATCTCCTGGCCATTGTCTCCCAACGCCTGATCCCCAAAATCGGCGGCGGACGGGTGGCCGCCGTTGAAATCCTCATTGGCACCCAGCGTATCAAAGACCTCATTTTCAAAGGTGACATCCAACACCTGAAAGAAGCCATGGCCGTCTCGCGAGAAGTGGGCATGCAAACATTCGATCAGCATATCCTGGAACTGTTCGACCAGGGGCTGATCAGCTACGATAATGCCATGCGCTATGCCGACGCGCCCAATGATGTGCGCTTGAAAATCAAGCTGGCTGGCAAACTGCCGGAAGAAGCCCAAACACTCCACACCATCAAACCAACCACATAACTCAAGATGCGCGGGTTACCATTTTTTATCTGCTTAGTTCTGATCGTATCCACCGCCTCAGCCGAGGACTTTTGTACAACCCTGAGCAAAAAGCTCAGAACCGTCACCTATTCGGGCTGTAAAGGGCTGACGCTGCAGCCCTCGGGGCATACCAGCATTGAAGGCATTCCCCTGATGGCGCGTCGCGTCCGGCCGCAAACCCCTGTCCCCAGCCGTATCCTGTTTCTAGGCGGTATTCATGGCGATGAGTGGGCCAGTGTCAGCCTGTCTTACCTGTGGCTACAGAACCTGATTGAACAGCAACCCCATCTGCGACACGATTGGCTGGTGGTACCTGTGGTCAACCCCGATGGCCTCTTCCGCCGCCCCTCACAACGCACCAATGCCCGCGGCGTCGATCTGAACCGCAACTTCCCCTCCCCTGACTGGCACACCCATGCCCACAACTGGTGGCAGCAGTTCAAACGGCGCAACCCCCGCTATTACCCCGGACCCGCGCCCGCTTCCGAACCGGAAACCCGATATGTGCTCAGTCTGATCCGCAACTTTCAACCCCATATCATCATTGCCCTGCATGCCCCATACAAACTCCTGGACTACGACGGCCCCCACCATATAATCGTCCCGCAGAAGCTAGGCCCGCTCAAACTGCGCCAGCTCGGCACCTACCCCGGCTCTCTGGGTCGTTATGCCGGTGAATACCTGCATATTCCGGTGCTGACCATCGAACTGGCCAGTGCAGCGAACATGCCCACCCGTCAGCAGATCCAGAGCATGTGGCAGGATTTAGCCCACTGGTTGGATAAAATCCGCTAATTCCCCTTTGAAAAGCATCATTTCATGCTATAAAGAAAACATCACCCAACAAAAAGGAGTGCAATATGAAAAAAACCTGGATCGTCGTTGCCGATAGCGCACGGGCCCGACTGTTTACTGCCGCCACCCCAACCGGTGGGCTTACCGAACTGGAAGATCTGCTCCACATTCAATCCAAGCTGCACGATCGTGACCTGATCACCGATGGTCCCGGCAAACACGCCAACGACGCCGGTGGCGGTCACCATGGCTATGAGCCCAAAGTCACACCAACTGAAGAAGAGGCTATCCGCTTTGCCAAAGAGCTGGCCGAAACGCTTTACAAAGCCTTTCATGAGAAAAAGTTTGAACAGCTGATTATCGCCGCTGCGCCACGCTTTTTGGGGCATTTGCGCAATGCGCTGGATAAAAATGTCAAAAAAGTGGTCGTGCTGGAAGTGGCCAAAGATCTGGTGCCTGAAACACCAGAGGCGATCCGCAAACATCTGCCGGAATATCTGCCCCAGCTTTAAGTACCCAGCCTGAGATAACAAATACAAAATACCAGCACCCCGCCTAAGCAGGGTGTTGGTCTAATCACTTTTCCACCCACCCATCAACAAATACCCTTGCCCACATTGAATGCTGTCGCTGTCCAATGCAGACAGTCAACGACCGTATTGGTCTGATCGTAGAAAAAGGCTAAACGACAACGCCCTGCAAAAGCAGGGCGTTGGTTTAATCAAGGTTTAGTCCAGAAACAGCGCGGTTAGGCCAGCCCCATCTCCTCCACAATCTGATCCACCCATTGGCTAACCCGGTCTTCGGTCAACTCCGGCTGCTGATCCTCATCGATCGCCAGGCCGACAAAGAACTCACCATCCTCGGTCACCGCCTTAGAGGCATCAAACTCATACCCCTCCGTGGGCCAGTAACCCACCGGTTCAGCGCCGTTTTCCACCGCCACATCATGCATCATGCCCATGGCGTCGAGGAAATATTCCGAATAATCCGCCTGATCCCCCAGGCCGAAATTAGCCACCTTCTTGCCGGAGAAGTCCACCTGCTTAAAGTCATCCCAGAACTCATCCCAACTGCTCTGCAGCTCGCCATAATACCAGGTGGGCTGGCCCAGGATAATGTAATCATACTGGTCAAAGTCTTCCGGTGAAGCGGTCGCCACATCATACACCTCCACTTCACCCTCACCAATTTTCTCCTCCAGCTTTTCTTTAATCATCTCCGCAACACGCTCAGTATTGCCGGTATCGGTACCGTAAAACAGACCCACTTTTGCCATCGGATCACGCTCCTTTTACTGGAATCACAAACGTTGAAATCATAGCATTTTCCTCTACGCTTCACGATAAACTTACATTATGGATACAGATAAACGGATCAACTGCTTCCAATGCAAACACTTCTTTGTCACTTGGGATGCGGCCGCCCCGCGCGGTTGTCGCTTTTTTGGCTTCAAAAGCCTGCAAATGCCATCTATTGTGGTCAAAAATAGCTCTGGACGCCCGTGTGAGGCCTTTACCCCGAAAAATACCGGCGCCAACAAACTCGCAAAATCGCAGCATGAAAAACTCAAGAAAACCCCTTAATCCGGGACCAGTCAAAAGCAGCGCCAGGATCTGTCTTACGCCCCGGGGCAATATCACTGTGCCCCACGATGTCCTTAATGGGATAGTGCATCTGTATGGCCGTCAATAAGTGCCGGAGCACAACATACTGTATATCGGTATAGGGAATATGATCCGCGCCTTCCAGTTCAATGCCAATAGAAAAGTCATTACACCGCGCTCGCCCGCACCAGTTGGACACCCCAGCATGCCAGGCCCGCTGATCAAAGGGTACAAACTGAATCACCTCCCCATCCCGACGAATCAACACATGGGCGGACACATTCAGATGGGCGATCTCAGCAAAATAAGGGTGCGCAGCGGAATCCAGCGTATTGGTAAACAACTGTTCGATATAAGGTCCGCCAAACGCTCCCGGGGGCAAACTGATGCCATGCAACACCACCAGCTCAATGGGCGTATCCGCCGGCCGTTGATCACAATTTGGGCTCGGCACCCGGCGCACCCCTTGCAACCAATGATTTTCAATGTCAAAAGT
>DQVN01000072.1 GCA_015661715.1 Sulfurivirga caldicuralii | reverse complement strand
CCGCGGATCAGGGTATTTTTAAGCCAGGGGGTCTGGCGTGTGGCCAGCCAGTGGATGGCGCTTGAGAGGGTATGCTGCGGGATCAAATATTGGGGCAGGACTTTGAGGTAGTGTGCAAGTGCCACGGGCGAATTCCAAGGGTTGCGGTATAATTGCCGCCAATTTTAAACGAACAGGGTGCAGGGATGAAAGATCGGATCAATAAAGTGGTATTAGCATACTCTGGCGGGCTGGATACATCCATTATCGCTAAGTGGTTGCAGGAAGCCTATGATTGTGAAGTGGTCACCTTCACCGCAGATATCGGCCAGGGAGAAGAGGTAGAACCAGCCCGCGCCAAGGCGCAGGCCATGGGCATCAAGGAAATATATATCGAGGATTTGCAGGAAACATTCGCCCGCGATTATGTTTTTCCCATGTTCCGGGCCAATGCCATCTATGAGGGCGAGTATCTTTTGGGCACCTCCATCGCCCGCCCGCTGATTGCCAAGCGGTTGGTGGAGATTGCCGAAGAGACAGGGGCGGACGCCATTGCCCACGGCGCCACCGGCAAGGGTAACGACCAGGTACGCTTTGAGCTCAATGCCTATGCCTTGAATCCGGATATCAAGGTAATCGCTCCGTGGCGGGAGTGGGATCTGAATTCACGGGAAAAGCTGATGGCCTACGCCGCATCCCACGGCATTCCCATCGAGAATAAAAAAGGCAAGCAGTCGCCTTATTCCATGGATGCCAATCTGTTGCATATCTCCTATGAAGGGGGGCTGTTGGAAGATCCGTGGAACGAGCCGGAAGAGAGCATGTGGCGCTGGACAGTCTCACCTGAACAGGCGCCGGATACGCCGCGCTATCTGGCGCTGGAATATGAACGCGGCGACCTGGTCGGCATCGATGGCCAGCGCATGTCTCCAGCCGAGGTGATGGTGTATTTGAATAAAGTGGGGGGTGAGCATGGCGTGGGGCGCACGGATATTGTGGAAAACCGTTTTGTGGGCATGAAATCCCGCGGTTGCTATGAGACACCTGCGGGCACGATTATGCTGAAGGCCCATCGGGCCATTGAGTCCATCACGTTGGACCGCGAGGCGGCGCACATGAAGGATGAGCTGATGCCCCGTTATGCCAAGCTGATCTACAACGGGTTCTGGTTTGCCCCGGAGCGGGAGATGCTGCAGGCAGCCATTGATCAAACCCAGCAGTTTGTCACCGGCACGGTGCGCGTCAAGCTATATAAGGGCAGTGTGATGGTGGTGGGACGTAAATCCCCCTACAGCCTGTTTGATGAGAAGATCGCCACTTTTGAGGACGACGAGGGCGCTTATGATCAGAAGGATGCCGAGGGCTTTATCAAACTCAATGCCCTGCGGCTGAAAAGTTTGGCGCGCCGGCATCGTTAACCGATGAAAAAACCCGCCTGGTCTCAATTACAGGATGAACCGGCATTGATGCTGGCATTTGGTTTTGGCAGTGGCCTGGCCCCCAAAGCCCCGGGAACGGCAGGGACGCTGGTGGGCTGGCTGCTGGCCATTCCCATGGTGTTATATCAGCCTTGGCTGCTGTGGGCGATTGTATTGCTGGGCCTGGTCTTTGGCGCGCGCATTTGCCAGGCGGGCATTGATGCCACCGGTGTCAATGATCATCCGGGCATTGTCTGGGATGAAATGGTGGCCATTGGCTTGGTGGTGGCGCTGTTGCCGGCGCAAACACCGTTATGGTGGCTGCTAGGGTTTGCTCTATTTCGTCTGTTCGATATTCTCAAGCCGCCGCCCATCCGGATGCTGGAGCATCAGACACCCGGGGGGTGGGGCGTGATGCTGGATGATTTGCTGGCGGCGCTCTATGCTTTGCTGGTTATCTGGTTGATGTATGCGCTATTGTTTGTTCCGGTTTAGCGTTTGAGCTGGCGTTTATGCGTCTGATCCGCTAATATTTGTCAGGCTTATTGCTAAGGATTAACAGAATTTATAAAAGGGTTGGCAATGTTTATTTCCTGTGACGAGACAAAAAAGCTGATCAAGGAAAAGGATGCGCAATTTGTGGATGTGCGTACGCCGGCGGAGTTTGCCATGAGTAAACTGCCGGGGGCCATCAATATTCCACTGCAGGAGCTGGAGGCGCGGGCGGGTGAACTGGACAAGAACCGACCGGTGATCGTGTTCTGCCGCTCCGGCAGCCGCTCCCATATGGCGCAGCAGATTCTGCAGATGATGGGGTTTTCCGAAGTGTATAACATGGGGCCCTATACGGCGTGGTATCAATGCCCGGATGTGTGATGGCCACATAATAGGGTCAGGCGCCTCTGGCGCCTTTTTTATTTGATTCAACAGGTGGTGGGTTTATGTTGAAGAAGCTGACATCCCTTGCCCTGCATTGGCAAATTTTGATCGCTCTGGTGCTGGCGGCGCTGATGGGCACCTTGACCGGCACGGAGGCCACGATTGCAGGGATCTCCTGGCTGGCGATTTATACCTTTATCGGTACCTTGTTTCTCAATGCCTTGAAGATGATCGTGGTGCCGCTGGTGGTTTCGGCCATTATCACCGGCATTGCCGCCATTGCTCAGCAGGGGGGCTTTGGGCGATTGGGTCTGAAAACGCTGGGTTATTATGCCATGACCAGTTTTATCGCCATTATGATCGGCCTTTTTCTGGTCAATCTGATCCAGCCCGGCGTATCAGACCAGCCACCGCCTGAATTGACCGCCCAGACGGAAGTGGTTGAAAAGATTGAAGGCCGCGGGATGGGAGATATTGCCGAGGTCTTTCTGCGCATGATTCCCACCAATATTGTGGCGGCGGCGGCTGAAACCCAGCTATTGGGATTGATCTTTTTCAGCCTGTTGTTCGGTTACTTCATGATGAAGATCAACAGCCCTTATCGGGAAAGCCTGTATCACTTCTGGCAGGGGGTGTTTGAGGTGATGATGCAGATCACCCATCTGATTATGAAATTCGCCCCCATCGGTGTGTTTGGCTTGGTGGCCGCCTCGGTGGCCAAGACCGGCTTTGATCAGTTTGCCAATCTGGCGCTCTTTTTTGTTACCGTGGTTCTGGCCTTGGCCATCCATTTTTTTGTGGTCATGCCGCTGATTTTGCGCTTTATCGGCGGGGTGAAAAATCCCTGGAAACACTACAAGGTGATGTTGCCGGCATTGCTGACGGCCTTTTCGACCTCTTCCAGTGCCAGTACCCTGCCGGTGAGCATGGAGTGTCTGGAAAAGGGCGCGGGGGTTTCCAACCGGGTAACCAGCTTTGTCTTGCCGCTGGGGGCGACGGTGAATATGGATGGCACGGCGTTGTATGAGTGCGTGGCCGCACTGTTTATTGCGCAGCTATTTGGTGTGCATCTGGATTTCACTCAGCAGTTTCTCATTGTTGTGGTGGCCTTGCTCACCTCTATTGGTGTGGCCGGCATTCCCTCGGCGTCACTGGTGGCCATCAGCATTATCCTGGTGACCGTTGGCCTGCCGGCTGAAGCCATTGGGCTGCTGCTGGTGGTGGATCGGCTGTTGGATATGATGCGCACGACGGTCAATATCTTCTCCGATTCCGTCGGGGCGGTGGTGATTGCCCGCTCGGAAGGCGAAACCGGGGTATTGGCCGATGAAAAGGATGGTTCAGCGGCCAAAATGGGCGTTTAGGAGGGGTTAAGGCTATAGAGGCGCATTGGGCTAGCACCCCGAAAAGTTGCCGGACAAGTTTTCGGGGGACCCCTGAAGCGTGTTTGATGGCGTAAAATACGCGCTTATTGATTGGATGTGAGACCCTATGAGTCAGCCGCTGCAACAGATTCGCAACTTTTCCATTATCGCCCATATCGATCATGGCAAATCCACCCTGGCAGATCAGTTTATCCGTTTGTGCGGTGGATTGTCTGAGCGGGAAATGCAGGCGCAGGTGCTCGATTCCATGGATTTGGAGCGGGAGCGGGGCATTACCATCAAGGCGCAGAGCGTGACGCTCAACTATTCGGCCAAGGACGGTAAAACCTACCAGCTCAACTTCATCGACACCCCGGGGCATGTGGATTTTTCCTATGAGGTCTCCCGCTCTTTGGCCGCCTGCGAAGGGGCGCTGTTGGTGGTGGACGCCTCCCAAGGCGTGGAGGCGCAGACGGTGGCCAACTGTTATACCGCCATTGAGCAGGGTCTGGAGGTGCTGCCGGTGCTCAACAAGATTGACCTGCCGGCGGCGGATCCGGAGCGGGTGAAGCATGAGATCGAGGAGATCATCGGCATCGACGCCTCGGAGGCTGTAGAGGCCAGTGCCAAAGCCGGTATCGGTATTGAGGATATTCTGGAACAGATCGTCGCCAAGATTCCGGCCCCGGAAGGTGATCCCGACGCACCATTAAAGGCTTTGATCATCGATTCCTGGTTTGATCCCTATCTAGGTGTGGTTTCTCTGGTGCGGGTGGTGGATGGCAAGATCGGCAAGAAGATGAAAATGCGGGTCATGTCCACCGCTGAGGATTATGAGGTGGATCAGGTGGGGGTATTCACCCCCAAGCGCACGCCTACGGAATATCTCTATGCCGGTGAGGTGGGTTATGTGATCGCCGGCATCAAAGATATCGACGGTGCGCCGGTGGGGGATACGCTGACCGATGCACAGAATCCAGTGGCTGAACCGCTACCCGGCTTCAAGCCGGTGCAGCCGCGGGTGTTTGCCGGCATTTTTCCCATCAGCTCTGAAGATTACGAGGATCTGCGTGAGGCGTTGCGTAAACTGCGCCTGAATGATGCGGCGCTGTTCTTCGAGCCGGAAACTTCTGATGCTTTGGGCTTCGGTTTCCGTTGCGGCTTTCTGGGGATGCTGCACATGGAGATCATCCAGGAGCGGCTGGAGCGCGAGTATAACCTGGATCTGATCACCACCGCGCCGACGGTGGTGTATGAGGTGGAGACCAAAAAGGGTGAAGTCCTCAAGGTGGACAACCCCTCTAAACTGCCGGATATGAGCATTATTGCTGAAATTCGTGAGCCGATTATCGAGGCCACCATTCTGGTGCCGAATGAATATGTGGGCAATGTGATGAAGCTGTGCATCGAAAAGCGCGGTGTGCAGAAGAATATGAGCTATATCGGCAACCAGGTGCAGATGGTCTACGAGCTGCCCATGAACGAGGTGGTGCTGGATTTCTTTGACCGGCTGAAATCCACCAGCCGCGGCTATGCCTCCATGGATTACGAATTCAAGCGTTTCCAGGCCGATGATCTGGTCAAGATGGACATTCTCATTAATGGCGAGCCGGTGGATGCCCTGGCCATTATTGTGCATCGCTCCAAGGCGGTGCAGCGCGGTCGTGAACTGATCGAAAAGTTGCGCGAGCTGATCCCGCGGCAGATGTTCGAGGTGGCTTTGCAGGCGGCCATTGGCGGCAAAATCATTGCGCGCACCAATGTGAAAGCCTTGCGCAAGAATGTAACGGCTAAGTGTTACGGCGGCGATGTCAGCCGCAAGAAAAAACTGCTGCAGAAGCAGAAGGAAGGGAAAAAACGCATGAAGGCCATCGGTAAGGTAGAGTTGCCCCAGGAAGCCTTTCTGGCGGTGTTGCAGACCGGATCGGGAGACCAATCATGAACTTTGAGCTGCTGCTGGTGGTGATTACCGCCATCACCGGCGTGATTGCGCTGGTGGATCGGCTGGTGTGGGCGCCGAAGCGGGCACAGGCTGCCGTGGATGAGAAGCTGCCCTGGTGGATTGACTACTCCCGTTCTCTGTTTCCCGTTTTTCTGGTGGTGTTGGTGCTACGCTCCTTTGTGGCGGAACCTTTCCGTATTCCATCAGGTTCCATGTACCCGACGCTGGAAATTGGTGATTTTATCGTGGTCAGCAAGTTCAGCTATGGCATTAAGCTACCGGTGTTGCAGACCAAACTGATCGATATCGGTGAACCCGAGCGGGGAGATGTGGTGGTCTTCAAATATCCCCAAAACCCTGATCTGGACTATATCAAGCGGGTCGTCGGCGTGCCGGGGGATAAAATTCAATATATCGATAAACATTTGATCATCAATGGTCAACCGGTGGCGATGCGTTTTCAGGGCGTATATAAAGGGCGTGGCAGTGGCGCCATGATGGATGGAGCCAAAGTGTATGAGGAGTGTTTGCCCCAGGCTGACAGTTGCCATCAGATCCTGTTAGATGATGAAACCCGCCCGGGCAAATCCCTGCTGACCCCCATTACTGTCCCGGCGGGACACTATTTTGTCATGGGGGATAATCGGGATCACTCCAACGACAGTCGCTATTGGGGCTTTGTGCCGGCGCGTTATCTGAAAGGCCGGGCGGTGTTGATCTGGATGAGTTGGGATGAGGGCATCCGTTTTGATCGGATTGGTAAGGTGATTCAATGAACACCGTGGCTGATCAGCAGCTCCAGGCCTTGGCAGAGAGATTGGGACATACCTTTTCCGACCTTTCCCTGCTGCGCCAGGCGTTGACCCATCGCAGCGCCGCCAGCCACAACAATGAGCGGTTGGAGTTTTTGGGGGATAGTTTGCTCAATTTCATTATCGCTGAGGCCCTGTTTTCCAGCCACACCCAGTTGCCGGAAGGGGATTTGAGCCGCCTGCGCGCCCATCTGGTCAAGGGGGATACCCTGGCGCAGATCGCTCGGGAGATTGGGCTGAGTGATTATCTGATATTAGGTGGTGGCGAGCTGAAAAGCGGCGGCTACCGCCGCGATTCCATTTTGGCCGATGCGGTGGAGGCGATTATTGCCGCGGTCTATCTGGATGCGGGGATCTCCGCCTGCCGCGATCTGGTGCTGCGCCTGTACCACAATCGGTTGCAGGAAGTTGACCCGAAAAAGATCGGCAAAGATGCCAAGACGCGTCTTCAGGAGTGGTTGCAGAAGCGTAAGGCGCCGCTGCCCCAGTATGAGGTGCTCGAGATCCGTGGTCCAGCCCATGATCAGACTTTCCATGTGGCGTGTTATGTGGACGGGTTGCCGCCGTTTGAAGCTTCAGCCGGTAGTCGGCGCAAAGCGGAACAGTTGGCGGCAGAAAAAGCTTTGGCTAAGCTGGATCCTTGAAACAACCCAAACACTCACCCATTAAACCTGCTTTGAATATTGATGGAGTCCCTATGCAGCAAGACAATCAACCCTCATGTGAGGCTTTCAGAGCAGGCTTTGTCTCCATGATTGGGCGGCCCAATGTGGGCAAGTCCACCCTGGTCAATGAGCTGATCGGGCAGAAAATCACCATTACGGCCCCACGGCCCCAGACCACCCGCCACCGCATTCATGCCATTAAGAGTACATCCTGTTATCAGATTGTCCTGGTGGACACCCCCGGTTTGCATCAGGGCATACGGAAATCCTTGAATCGCTATATGAATCGGGCGGCCAAATCGGCGCTGGTGGATGTGGATGCAGTGGTGTTTGTCGTGGAGGCCAATAAGTGGACCCGTGAAGACGAAGCGGTGGCCCGCCTGTTGTCCGATGTGAAGGTGCCCATTATCGTTGCTATCAATAAAGTGGATCGGGTCAAGGCGAAATACGATCTGTTGCCCTTTATTGAGAAGGTGGCGAACAAGGTCAAGGCAAAGGCGGTGGTGCCCGTCTCCGCCTACCGCAAAATTAATCTGGATGCGCTGGAGCAGGAGATTGTCGCCTGCTTACCGGAGCAGCCGGCCATTTTCCCGCAAGATTATGTCACGGATCGTCCCACCCGGTTTTTAGTGGCGGAGATCATTCGGGAAAAGCTGATGCGCTATTTGGGGGATGAAGTCCCTTATGGCACGACGGTGGAAGTGGAGCAGATGCAATGGGATGAAGCGGCTCAGCGCTGGGTGATTCATGCCACCATTATGGTCGAGCGGACGGGACAGAAGGCGATAGTGATCGGGGAAGATGGCCGGTTGATCAAGAAGATCGGTACGGAGGCGCGCCAGGACATTATTAACCTGCTGGATGCTCGGGTGCATCTGGAATTGTGGGTCAAGGTCAAATCCAACTGGTCGGATGATGACCGCGCTCTGGCCTCTCTGGGCTATAACGAAGTCTGAGGTATGCTGTGGGAGCAGCTGGGTTTTGTGCTGCACCGTCGGCCCTATCGGGAGACCAGCTTGCTCGTCTCCCTGTTGACACCGGGCTATGGTCGAGTGGATGCGGTCGCCAAAGGCGTACGCGCGCAGACGAAACAGGCCCGGCAGAAAGCCGCCTGGTTGCAGCCCTTCCAGCCGCTGACGCTCAGTTGGCGCGAGCGGACGGGTCTGGTGACAATCAACCGCTTTGAGCCCAGTGGTTCACCGCTGCAACTCGATGGAACGGCGCTAGCCTGTGGTTTTTATCTCAACGAGTTGCTGCTGCGCCTTGTACCGCCTGGGGTGTCGATAATGCCTCTGTTTGAGCAGTATGACACCACCTTAAGGCAACTGGCCCTCCATGAAGCGCCGTCCAATCAAAGCTGGCTGTTGCGCCAGTTTGAGCTGGCGCTGCTGGATAGTCTGGGGGCGGGGCTGCATCTGCCTGAAGCGTTCAAGCCGGCGCAGTCTTATCGCTGGCAGGCGGAGGCAGGGCTTCAGCCTGCGGCGCAGGGCATTGAGGGGCGTTGTTTAGCCGCCTTGCTCTCTGGTGAGTTTGAGCCCGCGTGCCTTGGGCAACAAAAGCGTCTGCTGCGGGAGATTCTGGCAGAGTGGCTGGGGCCGCAGCCATTGCGAAGTGTGCGACTATTAAAACCTTTGTTTAACAGGACGTAGAAATATGCAACCCATCTATTTAGGTGTCAATATTGATCATGTGGCCACATTGCGCCAGGCGCGGGGTACGCGCTATCCGGATCCCATCAAAGCGGCACTGGATGCGGAGCAGGCCGGTGCGGACAGCATTACCTTACATCTGCGCGAAGATCGCCGCCATATTCAGGATGAGGATGTGGTGCGCCTGATTCAGCAGCGCCAGACCAAAGTGAATCTGGAAATGGCCGCCACCGACGAGATGGTGGAGATTGCGTGTCGCTTGCGTCCCGAGGATGTGTGCCTGGTGCCGGAGCGTCGGCAGGAGCTGACCACCGAAGGGGGGTTGGATGTGATGGCGCAAGCCGATCGTCTGGAAAGGGTGTGCGCCCGTTTGGCGGAGTCGGGCGTGCGGGTGTCGCTGTTTATCGATGCGGATAAGGCCCAGATCGATGCGGCTAAGGCGGTGGGCGCACCGGTTATTGAATTACACACGGGCCACTATGCCGATCTGGGGCAGGTTTCTGTTTCAGCGCAGCAGCAGGAGCTGGCGCGTATTCAGGAAGCGGCGGCCTATGCGCACAGCCTGGGGTTGCAGGTGAATGCAGGTCATGGCCTGCATTATCATAATGTGCAGCCGATTGCGCGCCTTCCTCAGGTGGTGGAGTTGAATATCGGCCATGCCATTGTGGCCCATGCCTTGTTTATCGGGTTTGCAGCGGCGGTCAGAGAGATGAAGCGCTTGATGGTGGAGGCGCGCCAGTACGGCACCCCGGCTTGAATCAAGACCCCGGCGGGGTCTTGTTCGGTTTTAAGGCAGTTCGATTTCCACCACCTCGCTCTTGGGAATGGTGGAACAGGTGAGGATATGCCCTTCCTGCGGCGCATAGGCATGGTCTTGCACATACTCCACCTCGCCCTGCACCAGCTTCACCTCGCAAGCCCCGCAACTGCCGCCCCGGCAGCTATAAGGCACATCAAAGCCCGCTTCATCCAGACACTCCAGAATGGAGAACTGGCCGTCAAACTCACACGACCCTTGCCCTTTGACGATAATTTTGCTCATATAGTAGAACCTCCATGTTAAAACAGCCTATTTTAGGTGTAGAATTCAACTTTTGCTACATATCAGGAGAAAGTGAAATGTTTAGTCGCATGTTACTCATTGTCGGATGCTTCTTGCTTTCATTCACCAGTTGGGCAGGCGCTGAAACCTGGCCGCAGCGGATAGGTCAGGCCATGGTCTGGCAGGTGGCTGGCAGTTATGAGGATGTGCGATCAGATTTGGCGGATGCGATTGAGTCCCGCGGGATGGTGATCAGCTACATCAGCCATGCCAAGGCCATGTTGGATCGAACCGGTAAGGATTTGGGCTATACAGATAGCGTCTATCCCACAGGCGCAGAAATTTTCCTCTTCTGCAAGGCGGATATTTCGCAGAAGCTGGTGCGGGTTAATCCGCATCATGTGGTGCTGTGCCCCTATGCCATTGCCGTCTATGATGTGGCCGGTGAGCCGGGCAAGGTCTATTTGAGCTACCGGGTGGCACCTGAGGGTACGCCAGAATATAAACCGGTGGAGCAGTTGTTGCGTCAGTTGATCGAAAGTATTGTGGAGAATTATTAAATGCTACAACAGCAGATTGAAAAACGGTTACATGAAGCGTTTACCCCAGAGCACCTTGAAGTAATCAATGAGAGCCACCAGCACAGCGGGCCGGCAACCGAGAGTCACTTCAAAGTGGTGCTGGTGAGTTCGGCATTCAATGATATGAAACTGATCCAGCGTCATCGAGCGGTGAATGAGGCGCTGCAAGATCTGCTAGGGCAGTTTCATGCTTTAGCGTTGCATACCTATACGCCGGAAGAGTGGGCGAAAAAAGGCGCTGCTCCGGCATCGCCCCGTTGTCAGGGCGGCGCTAAGCGCGCCTGAACGGCAGGGCGATGAGGAACAGGGCGGTAGCCACCACCACAATGGCCGGTCCGGCGGGCCAATCCAGTTGCCAGGAGAGTGCCAGCCCGCCGAGCACGCTAATACTGGCCAGCACAAGGCTGCCCAGCAGCATCTGCTCAGGTGTGCGGCTGAAATGACGGGCCGCTGCGGGTGGCAAGATCAACAGGGAGGTGATCAGTAGGACGCCCACCACCTTGATCGATAGGGCGATCACTAGCGACAGCAGGAGGATCAATTGCAGTCGCACCCGCGCGACGGCGACCCCTTCGGCAAAAGCCAGCTCTTCGTTGAGGGTGATATTCAGTAAATGACGCCAGTGCCGCTGCATAAACAGCAGGCTGAACAACAGTAATAGTGCGGTCAGCAGCAAGTCGCTTGGCCCGACACTGAGAATATCACCGAACAGAAAACTATTGATGTCCACCTGCACCGGGCTGTAGCTGAGCAGCACCAGGGCCACGGCCAATGTGGAGTGGGCCAGCATCCCCAGTAACGTATCCGCCGATAGCCGAGTACGATGCAGGAGCGTATGCACGGCCCAGCCAGTGAATAATGCGGTTGCGATCACCAACCATTGCCAGTCCACCTGTAACAGTAAGCCTAAAGCCACACCCAGTAGGGCGGTGTGCGCCAGGGTGGCACCGAAATAGGACTGTTTCTGCCAGATGACAAATACGCCCAACAAGGCGCTGAGTAGCGCCACCATGAGCCCGGTTGCGGTGATGACGAGTACAATTTCAGTCATGGCTATGGGTTCCATGGCTGGCGCAGCGGTCCGGGTCATGATGGTGGGCGTAGATGGCGAATACCGTATCCTGCTCACCAAATAGGCGCAGATATTCCGGGTGTTCCCGTACGGATTGGGGGGTGCCGCTACAACAGATATGGCCGTTCAGGCACACCACCCGATCGGTTTGCGCCATGACCAGGTGTAAATCGTGGCTGACCATCAGGATGGCGCAGCCAAGGGTTTCGCGAATCTCAACCAAAAGGCGATACAAGTGCGCCTGGCCCTGAACATCCACCCCTTGAAGTGGCTCATCCAACACCAGCAGATCCGGTTGGCGCATCACCGCCCGGCACAGCATGGCCCGTTGTAGTTGTCCGCCGGAGAGGCTATGCAGCGGCTGTTGCAGATAGGCTGTGACGCCGATTTTTTCTATCCAGTAGGGATCCAGTGGTTGTTTGGGTTTTAACCCGAGTTGTAAAAAGCGCGCAGTGGTCAAAGGCAGGCTGGGGTCGTGGTGCAGTTTTTGTGGCATATAGCCAATGGTCATGGACGGTTTACGCCATAAACGCCCATCGGTCGGTTGTAGCAAGCCCAACACCAACTTCAACAGCGTCGTTTTTCCTGCCCCATTGGGGCCAATGAGGGTTAGAATTTCCCCTTTGTGCAGGGTGAAATCCACATGGTTCAGGACCACCTTGTCGCCATAGGCGTAGGTTAGCGCTTGCGCTTGAATGAGAATGGAGTCAGACATGAACGCTATTTTACGGATCCTACTGCTTTGGGCCGGGTTTTTTAGCCTGGCTAATGCCCAATGGGTGGTAACCTTGCCGGCTGTGGCGCGCGTGGCCGAACCCCTTATCGGGCCAGTGGTGGTGCTACTGCCGCCAGGACAGTCGCCCCATCACTGGGCGCTGCGCCCATCGCAGTTGAAACAGCTTAGTCAGGCAGAGGGTGTGGTATTGGTATCGCCGCTGCTGGAACAGCCAGTCTATCGCTGGTTGATGCAACATGACAAAGGGGCAAAAACTCTGGTCTGGTCACAGCTTGATGGGGTGGTGCGCTTGAGCGGGGGACACGCTCATCATCACCATGAGGACAGGGATCATGAAAAGGATGAAGCGCACATGGCCCATATCAATACCCATCTTTGGCTTTCGCCCCATAATGCGCGAATATTGATGCAGGCCTTGGCGGCAAAACAGGGTGTGCCTGTCACTCACCTACACCAGGTGCAGGCACAGTTGGACAAGACCGTTGAGCGGGTGCGCCAACTGTTGGCACCTGTGCGTCAACGACCATTTTTGGTCTTGCATGATGCCTTTGCCTACTTTGAACATGACTTTGGCCTCAACAAAGCAGGGGTTGTAGAGGGGGCCAATGGCGATATTGGGGTTAAGCGTCTTCTGGCCATGCGTACCCTCATTGAGCGGGAAGGCATCCGTTGTATTGTATACCCCGCCCATAGATCACCCCGATTGCTTCAGCGTTTGGTCAAAGGGTTGGATGTCAAGCTGCAGCCGCTGGATGCTCTGGGTTGGCAACAGACCCACTATAACGACTGGTTGATTGCCCTGGCAAAGGGTTATCGGGCATGTCTGACATATTGATTGCAGGATTGCCCGGTTGTGGTAAAAGCCGCTGGATTGCCGCCCAGCCCGATGCTGAGCGGTTTCAGGAGTGGCAGTGGGGCGACCCGATCCCGCCCCATCTGCCGGTGTGGACATTGATTGATCTGCGGGGCGATCCTGAGGCGGTTTTTCCTGTCTTAAAGCCGCTTTTGCCCATTTCAGACGCCTTTTTGGGCATTTTTTCTGCAGAAACCGACCTATCGCGGCAGGCGGCATGGGGCAAAAAATTGCGCTTGCAAAATTTTGGGGGGACCCCTTTGCATTTCAGTCATTTTTTAGCACGCCCAGAGGGATTGACGACGGTTTCCAATCGGTCTGAACCCATTAATTTATCGCTGCCACCGCTGCAGAAATTGACAGTGCAACTGCCTACGATGGTGTTGGCGCATTTGCTATTTGTGCTGGATGGGCTGGCGCAGAGTACGCCCATGCGTTTTTGGCGGGTGCAGGGGACTTTGATGACATTGGAATATGCTAACCCTGTAACGTTGGAAGGTGCTTTGTCCGGCATGTGGACCTATGCTGGGGATCAGGCGGATGGGCGGTTGCACATGTTGGTGGAAAATCTGGATCTGCCTGCGTTGGCAGAAGGGTTGCGGGCATCCCGGGTTGCGGGCTGCGACATGGACATTAAGCTTAATCCTGAGTAGAATACTCAGGAATGTGCAGAGGATAAGAGACGATGGCAGAAACCCAGTATCAGGAAATCGATACACTGCTGCAGAAGAACAGCTTTTACAAGGAAGGCTTCTACACGCAGACGGTGGTGGATAAGCTGGAAAAAGGCATTAATGAAGATGTTATTCGTGCCATTTCCGCCAAGAAAAACGAACCGGAATGGATGCTTCAGTGGCGTTTGCAGGCCTACCACCACTGGTTGACCATGAAAGAGCCCCACTGGGCCAAAGCCGAATATGCGCCGTTGGACTATCAGGATTACAGCTACTACGCTGCACCGCAGTGTGCCAGTTGTGCCACGGATCATGACGCCACCGAGGATGAAGATGCGTTGATCGATCCGGAAGTGGCCAAGGCGTTCGAGGCTTTGGGCGTGCCGCTGGATGATGATGCAGAGATCGCTGTAGACGCGATCTTTGACTCCGTCTCTATTAAGACCACCCAGCGGGAGAAGCTGAAAGAGCTGGGCATTATTTTCTGCTCATTTTCAGAGGCGGTGCAGGAATATCCCGACCTGGTGCGCAAGTATCTGGGCACGGTGGTCCCTTACCACGACAACTTTTTCGCCGCGTTGAATGCGGCGGTGGCCTCCGATGGCACTTTTGTCTATGTTCCCCCCGGCGTGCGCTGTCCGGTGGATATTTCCACCTATTTCCGCATCAATGAGGCCAAGACCGGTCAGTTCGAGCGAACGCTGCTGATTGCGGACAAAGGCAGCTATGTGAGCTATATCGAGGGCTGTTCCGCCCCCATTCGTGATACATACCAATTGCATGCGGCGGTGGTGGAAGTCATTGTGCATGAGGATGCGGAGGTGAAGTACTCCACGGTGCAAAATTGGTATCCGGGTGATGAAGATTGTGAAGGCGGTATCTTGAACTTTGTTACAAAGCGCGGTCTCTGCGAGGGCCGCAACAGCAAGCTATCGTGGACGCAGGCAGAGACCGGTTCGGCCATTACATGGAAATATCCCAGTTGTATCCTCAAGGGTGACAATTCCATTGGTGAGTTCTATTCAGTGGCGCTCACCAACCGCCGTCAGCAGGCGGATACCGGCACCAAGATGATCCACATCGGTAAAAACACCCGCTCCACCATTATTTCCAAGGGGCTGAGTGCGGGTAAGTCTGATAATACCTATCGGGGCCTGGTCAAGATCATGCCTTCGGCGGAAGGGGCGCGCAATTACACCCAGTGTGACTCCATGCTGATCGGGGATAAGTGTGGTGCCCACACTTTCCCGTATATTGAGGTGGAGAACCCCACTGCTACAGTTGAGCATGAGGCTACTACCAGCCGGATTGGCGAGGATCAACTGTTCTATTTCAAAGCCCGTGGTATTGATGAGGAAGACGCCATCTCCATGATGGTAAACGGTTTCTGTAAGGAAGTGTTCAAAGAGCTGCCCTTGGAGTTTGCCCAGGAGGCAGAAGAGCTACTTAAGATCAGCCTGGAAGGCTCTGTGGGATAAGGGGAAGAATATGTTGCTGGAAGTGAAAAACCTGCACGCTCAGGTGGCGGAAGAAGACAAAGAAATCCTCAAAGGGATTGACCTGACCGTCAATCCTGGAGAAGTGCATGCCATTATGGGCCCCAATGGTTCTGGCAAATCCACCTTTGCCAATGTGCTGGCGGGGCGGGAAGACTATGAGGTAACCGAGGGGCAGATCACCTTTGATGGTGAGGATCTGCTGGAGATGGAGCCGGAAGATCGTGCGCGCGCCGGACTCTTTTTGGCGTTCCAGTATCCGGTGGAGATTCCAGGGGTGTCCAATAAGTTGTTTCTGTTCACTGCAGTGAATGCGGTGCGCGAAGCCCGGGGTCTGCCGCCTTTGGCGATGGACGAGTTTGAAGCCCTGGCGGCTGAGAAAATGAAAATGCTCAAAATGCGACCGGATATGCTGGAGCGTTCTGTCAATGTGGGCTTTTCCGGCGGTGAGAAGAAACGCAATGATATGTTCCAAATGGCCATGCTGGAGCCAAAACTGGCGGTGATGGACGAAACCGACTCCGGCTTGGATATCGATGCGCTGAAAGTTGTGGCCGATGGGGTGAATCGTTTGCGCGACGGTCAGCGCAGTTTCATCGTGGTGACCCACTACCAGCGCCTATTGGACTACATTAAGCCGGACTATGTGCATGTGCTTTACAACGGTCGCATTGTGAAATCTGGCGGCTTTGAGTTGGCCCAGGAACTGGAGGAAAAAGGCTATGACGACATCATCCGCCAGTTCAGTGAATAAGGATCTGCCAATTCATCGCCTCTCTGATACCGCCGTGGAGAGACTGGCGGTGCGGGTTGAGGCGCTCAATCGCGCGGATACCCATACGGCTCGCCAAGCGGTGCGTCAGGCGGCGTTTACAGCTTTGCAGCAGCGCGGCTTCCCTTCGAGAAAGGATGAGGACTGGCAGTACACGCCGTTGGATGCCGTGTTACGGTTACAGTTTAGTCAGCATGCCGCCAAAACCGTTGATGGGGCTGTATTGCAACAAGTAGCGCCACCGTTTTGTGCAGCCCGCCTGGTATTTATAGACGGAGTGTTTCAGCCGCAACTATCCGATGATTTGCCTGCAGGGGTGTCGGTTGCGCCGATCCGTGAAGTGGATGAGGCTCAGCTTGAAGCTTGGCAGCAGACAGTCGGCGTAGAGCGGGATCCTTTCGATCTGTTGAGCCTTGCGCTCTTAGATCAGGGAATAACTCTCAAAGTTGACCGTATTGTGGAAACGCCTGTTGTGCTGTTGCACTGGGCTACGGGAGCGGATGAGCTGATCAGCGTGCGTCATAGGGTAGAAATTGCGTCAGGCACCCAACTCACCCTGGTTGAGCAGCATGAAAGCATGCAAGATGTCTCCGTATTATTAAATAACTGCGTCATTGAAGCGGAAGTGGCGGATGGGGCCCACTACCGTCATCTAAAGCTGCAGCGGGACAGTCAGCAGGGTTTTCATATGGCCCACCACTTTGTCCGCCAGCAGCGTCGCAGTGATTTTGCCAGCTTCTATGCCGCACTGGGTGGGGCGGTCAGTCGCCATTTTACCCATACCTTCCTTTTGGGTGAACAAGCCAATATGGATGTAAACAGTGCCGGATTGGCAACCGGCGAGCAGGTGATGGATACCCGCACCCATACCGACCATGCCAGCGCTCACTGCACCAGTCGCCAGGTACATAAACTGGTGGTAGATGACAGTGCCCGAGGGGTATTTGATGGCATGATCCATGTGGCCCCAGGTGCACAAAAAACCGATGGCCTGATGGACAATAAGAACTTGCTGCTGGGCCCCAAAGCGAAGGTGGATGCGAAACCAAGGCTGGAGATCTACGCCGATGATGTGAAGTGTTCCCATGGTTCCGCCACAGGGCAGTTGGATCCTCACCAGCTGTTTTACGCGCGGGCGCGTGGGATTGACAAGGATATCGCCCGGCTATTGATCACCACCGCCTTTCTCACCGAACCGATGGAAGGCCTGGCCAATGCGGCCATGCGTGCCTGGTTGCAACAGGCATTGACTGACAAGTTGCAAGGTTGAATCATACGATTGTCCAAATGCTGACCGCCCGCATTGTGCGGGCGTTTTAATTCAAGAGAGGCGCCAATGATCGACATTCAAGCCATACGACAGCAATTTCCCATTTTGCAGCAAAATGAAAATGGTCATCCGCTGGTTTATCTGGACAGTGCCGCGACTGCACAAAAGCCCGTCTGCGTGATCGATGCCATAACCCGTTACTATCGTGAGCAAAATGCGAATGTTCACCGCGGCGTTTATGGCCTGAGCGAGCGGGCAACCGAGTTATATGAAGGGGCACGGGAGACCCTGCGTGCCTTTATCAATGCCGCCTCAACTCGGGAAATTGTCTTTGTGCGCGGCGCAACAGAAGCCATCAACCTGGTGGCGCACAGCCTCGGTCGTTTATTGCAGCCGGGTGATGAGATCATTATCAGTGAAATGGAGCACCACTCCAATATCGTGCCCTGGCAGATGTTGCGCGATGAAAAGGGGATTGTACTCAAAGTGCTGCCGATGAATGACCAGGGTGAGCTGATGCTGGAGGCGCTGGATGGGTTGCTGACAGAACGGACACGGTTAGTCTCCGTGGTGCATATGTCCAATGCGTTGGGAACCATCAATCCGGTAGCAGAAATCGTGACTAAGGCCCATGCAGCAGGTGCAAAGGTGCTGCTGGATGGTGCGCAGGCTGTACCCCATATGCCGGTCGATGTGCAGGCATTGGGGTGTGACTTTTATGTCCTCTCCGGCCATAAAATGTATGGGCCAACCGGTATCGGCGTACTGTATGCCAAGGAAGCCTTATTGGAACAGATGCCCCCCTGGCAAGGTGGCGGAGACATGATCTATTCGGTCACCTTTGAGCAAACAGAATATAACGTTTTGCCCTATAAATTCGAGGCCGGTACCCCTCACATCGCAGGTGCCATTGGATTGGCGGAAGCAGCCCGATGGATGATGGCAGTAGGGCGTGAAGCCATCTTTGACCATGAAAGTACCTTACTGGCTTATGCTACAGAGCGGTTGCGCACCATTGAAGGGTTGCGCATTATCGGTACAGCAAGTAAAAAGGGCGGGGTGATCTCCTTTATTGTGGAAGGTGCTCATCCTCATGACATGGCCACCTTGATGGATCAAGATGGGGTTGCCGTGCGCGCCAGTCACCACTGTGCCATGCCCGTCATGCAGCACTTTAACCTACCGGCCACCGTACGCGCATCGCTGGGAGTCTATAATACGCAAAGGGATATTGATCGTTTGATTGCCTCTGTGCAGGAAGCCAAAGAGATGTTGCTATGAATGAAAAAAAGCCCTTAGAGTGGATCCGGATGCAGTTGTATCCCTTGCCTCATTTGGAAAACAAATTGGAGGTCATCGTGGTTTTCTGGAACCCGGAGACAGGCGAGATGCGCGGAGAAGGTGCTCAGATTGTCAAGTCACTCGTGGACAGCTATGCAGAAAAGGGCGCCATTACGACCAGCAAAGGAGAGATTATCCAGTTGGATGATCCCTATCGCAACACTGCTGCACTGTCTGCGATTCTGTCGCAACAATACTGGATTTCACCGCAGCCTGTCGAGGCGCCGGAAGATCCCAATGCAAAAAATCTTCAATAGGCCTTGAAACCTCCCGCATACGCCCTATAATACGCATCTCGCTTCGGGGCGTGGTCTTGGAGCGAGGGAGAGGGGGAAGGATTGAGATATTTTTTTCTCTTTCCTCTT
>DQVN01000117.1 GCA_015661715.1 Sulfurivirga caldicuralii | reverse complement strand
GGGGCGCAACAGATGGCGCGGGCCAGTATGGGCTTTGTACAGCAGGATCATACGCGGGACTTTGATGCGGAACTGAAAAAAACCTTTACGCCGGAGTTCCGCAACCGGCTGGATGCGGTTATCCAGTTTGCGCCGCTTGAGCCTGCGGCCATGGCGCGGGTGGTGGACAAGTACATCTTGCAACTGGAAGCGCAGTTGGCGGGCAAGAAAGTGCGCTTGAATGTCACCCCTCAGGCGCATCAGTGGCTGTGTGAGCAGGGCTATGACCGCCAGTTGGGGGCGCGGCCCATGGAGCGTCTGGTACGGGAAAAGATCAAACAGCCCTTGGCGGAGCTGATTCTGTTCGGCGAGTTGAAGGATGGCGGTCAATTGGAGATCGATGTCGAGAAGGGGCAACTGGTTCTGCGCCCTCGGGTGGCAGCGCTGACATAGGGTCCCCCTAAAATTTTTACGGCGAAATTTTGCCGCGAAAAAACCTACTAAGATGCCCGGTTTACCGGGCATTTTTATAGGCAAAGGCTCTAGTGCATTAATAGCCTGGGCAGCAGGTGGCTGAGAACCGATTCAGCGCCCATATCCCGCAGCAATTGTTCCAGCAGCGGTTTGTCCGGCTCTATTATCCGGGTTTTTTTCACTTTAGCCAATTCTTCAGCCACATAGCGGGTATCGCCCAGCCCGTCGATCAGACCTAATTCAGTGGCCTCCGGGCCCAGCCAGACCAGGCCGGTGAACAGATCAGGGTGGTCTTTCAGGCGTTCGCCCCGCCCTTCTCGCACCGCCTTGATGAACTGCTGATGGGTGCGCTCCAACACATGCTCGCGGAAGTGGGCGCGCCCGGCTTCATCCTTGGGGCCAAAGGGATTGATAAAAGCCTTGTGCTCACCGGCGTACATGGAGCGGTTTTCGATTCCCAGTTTGTCCATGAGGCCGGTGAAGCCGAAGGTGTCCAGGCGCACTCCAATGGAGCCGACGATGGAGTTTTCGTTGGCGAAGAGTTTGTCCGCTGCGACGGCCACATAGTAGCAGCCGGAAGCACACACATCCTGAATGGTTACATAGACGGGTTTGTTGTATTTCTGCTTCAGGCGGCGGATTTCGGCATTGATCAGCGCAGCCTGTACCGGCGAGCCACCAGGTGAATTGGCCTCGATAATGACCGCTTTGGCCTGCTTGTCGCTGAATGCCTTGCGCAGCACTGGCATGATCGCATTGGCACTGGCATCCGCCTCGGGCACGATGGTGCCGTTGAGGCGTACCACGGCGGCATACGGTTCGGCATCGGCGATCTCTTTGAGTTGATCCAGGTCATTGGCTCCTTTGATCATTAGCACAATCAGCACCGCAATATAGAGGGCGATGATAAAAAACAGCAGGTTTTTCCAACGGCGGCTGGCGCGATCCTGCTTGAGCCACTTATCCAGTGCTTCGATCAGGCGTTGTTCGGTATTCGGATCCATACCCGCTCCTTAAGATGAGATGAATGAAAAAGGGCGCCTGCGGCGCCCGGGAGAGGAGGTCAGGGTGTCATTTGGCGGCGGTGATGTTATAACCGCCGTCCACATAAGTGATTTCGCCGGTAATGCCGGAGGCCAGATCCGAGCAGAGGAAGGCGGCGGCGTTGCCCACTTCCTCGATGGTGACATTGCGCCGCAAGGGAGTGGCTTTCGCCGCTTCTTCCAGCATGGTGCGGAAATCCTTAATGCCGGAGGCCGCCAGGGTGCGAATAGGGCCGGCGGAGACGGCATTGACCCGAATTCCATCTTGTCCCAAATCGGCGGCCAGGTAGCGTACGCAGGCCTCCAGGGAGGCTTTGGCTACGCCCATGACATTGTAGTTGGGCACGGCACGCTCGGCACCCAGGTAGGAGACGGTGATCAGTGCGCCATTGCGCCCCTTCATCATTTCATAGCCCGCTTTGGCCAGGGCGACAAAGGAGTAAGCGCTGACATCGTGCGCCACCAGAAAACCTTCCCGGGTGGAGGCGTCGATGAAACGACCTTCCAGCTCCTGGCGGGGCGCAAAGGCGACAGAATGCACGATAATATCCAGCCCCTCCGGCCAGTGTTCTTTGAGCTGCGTGAAGACAGCCTCTATTTCCTCATCTTGACGCACATTCAGTGGTAGCACGATCTCTGAGCCCAGTTCTTCGGCAATTTTGCGCACTCGAGGTTCAAATTTGTCAAAGTCGCTTTGATAGGTGAAGGCCAGCTCAGCCCCCTGCTCACGCATCTGCTTGGCGATACCATAAGCGATGGATTTATTATTGGCGACCCCGACGATCAGCGCACGTTTGCCCTGGAGAAATCCCATGATACACACTCCTCTAAAGTGAATTGATGATCACGCCATTATCCTATAATTGTCGCCATGATGCGAGTGATGCGCTGGATGCTGATTGGGCTGGTGCTGTGGCTGAGTGGCTGTCAGCAGCCGTGGAACAGCCCTTACCCTGCCGGTTTGAGTGGAGAAGCGGTTATTTTCCGCGCCTTCTCTGCACCGCCGAAGCACTTGGATCCAGTGGTTTCCTACAGCGCCAATGAGTGGGGGATTATCAGTCAGGTCTATGAGCCGCCGCTGCAGTATGCCTATTTGCAGCAGCCTTATGCCCTTGAGCCGTTGACGCTGACGGCCATGCCCCAGGTGCGTTATCTGGATGCGCAGGGAAAGCCCACGAATCCGGAGCAGGCTGTTTATAGCGAATATGTGCTGTCTTTGCGCCAGGATGTGCGTTATCAGCCTCATCCGGCCTTCATCGCCGACAACCGTCGCCTGACCCAGGCGCAAATCGAGGCGCTGGAGACCCCGTATGATTTACCTAAGCACGGCAGCCGTCTG
Source organism: Sulfurivirga caldicuralii (assembly GCA_015661715.1). Classification (GTDB taxonomy): domain Bacteria; phylum Pseudomonadota; class Gammaproteobacteria; order Thiomicrospirales; family Thiomicrospiraceae; genus Sulfurivirga; species Sulfurivirga caldicuralii_A. Next base: position 5,507 of record DQVN01000117.1, on the reverse strand, counting down.
CTGCGCGCACAGGACTACGCCTATGCCATCAAGCGCATGGGGGTGCGGGCGTATCAATCACCGGTGCTGGATGTGCTGGCGCAGCATATTGTCGGCTTGAGGGAATATGCTAAGAAGGTGTCGCAAGATTTTGAAAAATGGAAAGAAAATCATCCCAATGGTGGCTTTTTCGACCTGCGGCCCTATACCATTGAGGGGGTGCGCACGCTCGATGAGCACACATTGATCATTCGCATCAAAGGGCGTTATCCTCAATTCCTCTACTGGTTGAGCATGAACTTTTTCGCGCCCATTCCTTGGGAGGTGGATGCCTTCTACAGTCAGGCAGGGATGAAGGCGAAAAATCTCACCCTGGATCAGTGGCCGGTGGGTACCGGGCCTTTTATGCTGGTGGAGAATAATCCCAACTTTCGCATGCGCCTGATCCGCAATCCCAACTATCATGCGGACACTTATCCATGTAAGGCGTCGCCCGGCATCCCGCAGGGGCTGTTGGCCGACTGTGGCCGTCCTTTGCCCCAGGTGGAGACGGTGCTCTATACCTTGGAAAAAGAAAACATTCCTTACTGGAATAAGTTCCTCCAGGGGTACTATGATGCCTCGGGCGTTTCTTCCGATGCCTTTGATCAGGCGGTGCAGCTCTCCAGCACGGGCGATATTGGCCTGACACCGGCCATGCGCGAGAAGGGTATCCGCTTTCTCGGCGGGGTGCAGCCGACCATTATCTATTTCGGCTTTAATATGCTGGATCCGGTAATCGGCGGTCTGGACGATAAGGGGCGCAAGCTGCGCCAGGCCATCAGCATTGCGGTGAATATGGAAGAGTATATTTCTATTTTTCTCAATGGGCGGGGGGTGGTGGCCCAGGGGCCTCTGCCTCCGGGCATCTTTGGTTATGAATCGCCGCCGCAAGGGTTGAACCCGGTAATCTATCGCTGGGAGAATGGCCATCTGGTACGCAAGCCGCTGACAGTCGCCCGACAGTTGTTGGCAGAGGCGGGTTATCCCGGCGGCATTGACCCGAACACTGGTCAGCCGCTCAAGCTCTACTTTGAGGCGGTGGGCAGCGGCCCCGACGATCAGGCCCGGTTGGCCTGGCTGCGTAAGCAGTTTGCCCAGTTAGGGATCGATTTGGTCATTCGCGCCACCGATTACAACCGTTTTCAAGACAAAATGCGTCAAGGTCAAGGGCAGATTTTCATGTGGGGCTGGAATGCCGACTATCCCGATCCGGAAAACTTCCTCTTTCTGCTGTATGGCAAAAATGGGGTGGTGGCCAGCGGTGGCAGTGGGGTCAATTATGCCAATTACCACAATCCTGCCTATGACCGTTTATTTGAACAGATGCAGACCCTGCCCAACGGGCCGGAGCGCCAAGCGCTGATTCAGCGTATGGTGCACCTGGTGCAGCAGGATGCGCCGTGGATTTTTGGCTTCTATCCCCGCTCCTTGGCATTGGTGCATAGCTGGTATCACAACGCCTGGCCCAATATGATGGCCAATAACACCACCAAATACCTGCGGGTGGATACCCAACTGCGCGTGCGCAAGCAGATGGAATGGAACCGGCCTGTGGTCTGGGTGCTGTGGCTGGTGGCGGCGTTGCTGTTGTCGGCGGTAGCCGGTGGCGTCTGGCTCTACCGCCGCCGCCAGGCGCAAACAGGGCGGGCTGCACCATGATCGCCTATCTGATCCGTCGGCTACTCTATGCCCTGCCGATTCTGCTTGGGGTGAACCTGATCACCTTTGCCTTGTTCTTTATGGTTAATACGCCGGATGATATGGCGCGGATTCATCTAGGTGCCAAGCAGACCACGGCGGAGATGATCCAAGCGTGGAAAGCGGCCCGTGGCTATGACAAGCCGTTGTTTTACAACCCGGCGGCAGACGGGGTTGCCGCTTTGACCGATACCCTGTTCGTGCAGGAAAGCCTCAAGCTCTTTACCTTTGATTTCGGCCTGTCCGATTCAGGGCGGGATATCGTGGCGGATATCCGTCAGCGTATGGGGCCATCCCTTGCGCTGGCGGTGCCCACTTTCCTCTTGGGATTGTGGGTCAATATCACTTTGGCGTTGGCGGTGGTGCTGTTCCGCTATACGGCCGTAGACCGCATGGCGTTGGTGGCGGCGGTGGTGATGATGTCCATTTCTGGACTGTTCTATATCATCGGGGGACAGGTGCTGTTCAGCAAGGTGCTGCACTGGGTGCCCATATCCGGTTATCAGCCGGGTGTTGAGGCGTGGAAGTTTCTTATTCTACCGGTGCTGATCGGGGTGGTCTCGGGCATTGGCAGCGGGCTGAGGTGGTACCGCACCCTGTTTTTGGAAGAGGTGAACAAGGACTATGTGCGCACGGCCCGCGCCAAAGGGTTGAGCGAGTGGCGCACCCTCGGCCGCCATGTATTGCGCAATGGCCTGCTGCCCATTCTCACCGGTGTGGTGGTGGTGATTCCCACGCTGTTTATGGGGTCGCTGGTGATGGAGAGTTTCTTTGGTATTCCAGGATTGGGCAGCTACACCATCGAGGCGATCCAGGGACAGGACTTCGCCATTGTCAAGGCCATGGTGTTTCTGGGCGCGGTGCTGTATATCATCGGGCTGTTGCTGACCGATATCGCCTATGCCTGGGCGGATCCAAGGGTGAGGTTTCAATGAGCCTGGTGGTGCTCTGGACGGATGCGCTGGTATGGCTGTTGGTGGTCATGCTCACCCTGTGGTCCCGGGTTGCGTTACGCGACCGGCTGGTGCGGGAGCGCTGGCAGCAGGTCTTTGCCAGCGGCATGGCCACCGCCAGCGCCTTAGTGCTCCTGGCCTATGTGTCCATCGCCTTGTTGGATTCACTCCACTTTCGTCTGGCGGATGGACAGGTGCGCTCTGTGCTGGATTTGCTCTTTTCCCACCTGTTGGTACAGACAGAGCGCACCTACTCGGCCCCTTTTGCCACCATTGAGTATGTGAAATCGGTGGTGCAGCAGAATGGAACATTGCAGCAGGTGTATCAGCCGCTGCACCATGTGCGTCCCGATCAATTCTGGCCCGATGTGGTATGGGGGCTGGTTACCGGGCTGAGCGTGACAGGGGTGTTGTGGCTGTTGCGCCAGAGATTTTCTCGGTTTTTTGCCAACTCGATTTTTGCCCGCGCGCCGCGGCGCACCTTTTGGTTCACTTTGGGGCTGATTGTGACCATGTTGAGCCTGATGTGGTGGCTGAGTCGGGATTTTCATGTCTTTGGCACCGATAAGGTGGGTAATGATGTGCTCTATCAAACGCTCAAATCCATTCGCACCGGTGTGCTGATCGGTACCTTGACCACCTTGCTTATGCTGCCGCTGGCTGTCTCCCTCGGGGTCATGGCGGGATATTTCAAAGGTTGGGTGGATGATCTGATTCAGTATCTCTATACCACCCTCAACTCTATCCCTGGGGTACTGCTGATCGCCGCGGCGGTGCTGGTGATGCAAGGAATGTTGGAAACCAACCCGCATTGGTTCGGTTCGGTGGAAGAGCGGGCGGATTTGCGCCTGCTGTTTCTGACGCTGATTCTGGGACTGACCAGTTGGACGGGGCTGGCGCGCTTGCTGCGTGCTGAGGCGCTGAAGCTGTCTCAGGTGGAGTATGTGACTGCAGCGCGGGCGCTGGGGGCGGGCCATGGACGGATTCTGTTGCGTCATATTGTGCCCAATGTGATGCACTTGGTATTGATTGCCGTGGTGCTGGATTTCAGCGCCTTGGTGTTGGCGGAGGCGATCCTCAGCTATGTGGGAGTGGGGGTGGATCCGACCATGAATAGCTGGGGCAATATGATCAACGCCGCCCGCTTGGAGATGGCGCGGGAGCCTGTGGTGTGGTGGTCACTGACGGCGGCGTTTATTTTCATGTCCATTGTGGTGCTGGCGGCGAACCTGCTTTCGGATCGTATCCAGCAGGTGTTCAACCCGAGGAATTGATGCATGGCTGAGATATTACGCGTGGAAAACCTCTCCGTAGCGCTGCGGGATGGCACGGAAATCGTCCGGGAGGTGGATTTTACCTTGCGGGCGGGTGAAGTATTCGCCCTGGTGGGGGAGTCGGGTTCCGGCAAGTCTGTGACGGCGCTGGCGTTGATGCGGCTGCTGCCGGCGGCGCTGCGTATAACTGGAGGTGCTGTGCATCTGCAGGAAACGGAGCTATTGAGTCTGCCGGAAGCGCAGATGCAGCGGGTGCGCGGGCGGCGTATGGCCATGATCTTTCAGGAGCCCATGACGGCGCTCAACCCGGTGATGCGGGTGGGGGCCCAGATTGCCGAAGTGCTCAAACTGCATCTGGGGCTCAAGGGCCGCGCCCTGCGCCAGCGGGTGATCGCCCTCCTGGATGAGGTGGGCATTCCAGATCCGCATATCCGCATGGACTGGTATCCCCATCAGCTCTCCGGGGGGCAGAGGCAGCGGGTTATGATTGCCATGGCCCTGGCCTGTGAACCGGAGGTGTTGATCGCCGATGAGCCGACCACGGCCCTGGATGTCACCATTCAAGCGCAGATTTTGCAGCAGCTCAAGCGTCTGCAACAGCGCCATGGGATGGCCATCCTGTTCATTACCCATGATATGGGTGTGGTGGCGGAAATCGCCGATCGGGTGGCGGTCATGTATCAGGGGCAGATTGTGGAGCAAGCGGATACTCGCTACTTTCTCACCGCGCCTAAGCACCCCTATACTCAGCGGCTGATCAGCAACGCACTGCCGCAAAAGGCGCTCAAGCCTGCCCCGAAAAACCAACCCCTGTTACAGGCGAAAAATGTGCGCGTATGGTTTGCGCAGCGCAAGGGGTTGCTGCAGCGCACGATAGGGCATACTAAGGCGGTGGATGGGGTGGATTTGACCATTCGGCCGGGTGAGACGGTGGCCTTAGTGGGGGAGTCGGGGTCTGGTAAAAGCACATTGGGCATGGCGATTTTGCGCTTGCTGGCGCTGACGGAGGGGCAGTTGCTGTTTGACGAAACCGTGGATCTGGCCACCTTAAGCGAGCGTCAATTACGCCCCCTGGCGCAAGGCGATTCAGGTGATTTTTCAGGATCCTTATTCGGCGCTCAACCCCCGTATGACCATTGGTGAGAGTATCCGTGAGGGAATGGTGACCTTGGGTGTGGGACCTAAAGAGAAGACTGCACAGCGGCAGCGGGTGGGCGAGCTGCTGGAACGGGTTGGGTTGGAAGCGGCGCATATGGATCGTTATCCCCATGAATTTTCCGGGGGCCAGCGTCAGCGCATCGGGATTGCGCGGGCGCTGGCTGTCTCGCCGCGGCTCATTGTGTGTGACGAGGTCACCAGCGCCCTGGATGTGTCCGTGCGCGCGCAGATTATTGATCTGCTCAATGCGCTACAGCGGGATCAGGGCGTGAGCTACCTGTTCATTACCCATGACTTATCCATTCTTCCGCGTATTGCGCATCGTGTAGCGGTCATGCATCAGGGACGCATTGTGGAGCAGGGAGAAATGGCCAAGGTGTTGACGGCTCCAACCCACGACTAT
>DQVN01000156.1 GCA_015661715.1 Sulfurivirga caldicuralii | reverse complement strand
GTTTTTCCGCTCAAATACGCATTTACCCTGGAACCAGGTGGCCACGACGCGCCCTTGAAAGGTCCAGCCGTGGAAAGGGGAGTTTTTGCCTGCACTGAGCAGCGCGGGTGCATGGACTGTCCAGTGTGTTTCCGGGTCGAACAGGACAAAACTGGCCCGGCTGCCGGGTTGTAGGGTGCCGCCGTCGATGCCGAGAATACGTGCCGGCGCCGTGGAGAGTTTATGCAGCGCCTGCAGCAGGGTGAGTTGGCCTTCGTCCACCAGGCGCAGGGTAAGGTTGAGCAGGGTTTCCAGGCCGCTGATGCCCGGTTTGGCTTGCGGAAAGGGCAGGGCTTTGTCCTCTTCACTGGCGGGGGTGTGGTCGGAGGTGATGCAGTCGATCAAATCAAGGCGCAGACCCTGGCGCAGTGCCTGCTGATCGGCCATGCTGCGCAGGGGCGGGCGCACATTGAACAGGGGGTTGAAGTCCATCAGGTCGTTTTCCGACAGGTGCAGGTGATGCACGGCCACATCGCAAGTGACCGCCAGGCCGTTGCGTCGCGCCTGCTCAATCAACTCAACGGCGCGGGCGGTAGAGAGGCCGCTGATATGCACACGGGCGCCGGTTTCTTCGATGAGCAACAGCAGTTGGGCCAGGGCGGTGGTTTCGGCGCTGGCAGGTATGCCGGGCAATCCCAATCGGCTGGCCACGGCTCCATCATGGGCGACACCCGCATTGGCCAGGTCTGAGTCCTGGGGTTTGATAATGACTAATATGCCATGACTGGCGGCATAGGCCAGGGCGTTACGCAGGGTCAAGGTGTTGCGAATGGGGGCATTGCCTTGGCTGACGGCAATGCAGCCGGCCTGCTTGAGGCTGTGTAATGGTGCGAGGCGTTCTCCCTCCAGCCCTTGGGTGAGGGCGCCAATGGGCAGTACAAAGGCTTTACCGGCCTGGCGGGCACGGCGGCGGATCAGCTCCGGCACGGCTGCAGTGTCGGCCACGGGGTTGGTGTCTGGCGGAACACATAGCGTGGTAATACCACCGGCGGTGGCCGCTGTGGCCTCTGAGGCGACGGTACCTGTGGCTTTGTCGCCCGGTTCGCCGGTACGCGCCTGGAGGTCTATCAGGCCGGGAAACAGCCATTGCCCGGCAGCGTCTCGGATGAGGTCGGGCACAAAATCGTCCGGGGCTTGGCCAAAGGCGACAATGCGGCTGCCCTCTACGCATAGGCTGCCGTGGATATCCAGGCCCAGGGCAGGATCAAGCAGGCGGGCGTTGTCGATACGCAGCTTCATGATGCGGTCTCCTCTTGCTGGCGCTGGGCGGCATTGGAGAAGATGACGGCCATAATGGCCATGCGTACGGCGATGCCGTTGGTGACCTGGTCCAGAATCACTGAGCGGGGGCCGTCGGCTACGGCGGTGTCGATCTCCACGCCGCGATTGATGGGGCCGGGATGCATAACGATGGCATCGGCTTTGGCACGGGCTAGACGCTGTTCAGTCAACCCATAGAGTTTGAAAAACTCTTTTTCACTGGGTAGGCGTGCGCCAGACATGCGTTCATTTTGCAGCCGCAGCATAATGATGACATCCACATCCTCAAGACCGGCGTCCATGTCGTGATAGACATGCACGCCCAACGCCTCCGGGCAGGTGGGCATGAGGGTGTCCGGGCCGACGACGCGGATTTCGCGGGCGCTGAGGATGGAGAGGGCTTGAATCTGGGAGCGGGCTACCCGTGAGTGGAGAATGTCCCCGACAATGGCCACTTTCAGGTCGTAGATGTCACCTTTGTGCTTGCGGATGGTGAACATATCCAGCAGGGCTTGGGAGGGGTGCGCATGGCGGCCATCGCCGGCGTTGAGCACATGCACATGGGGGGCGACATGGCGGGCGAAAAAGTGGGCTGCGCCGGAGTCTGCATGGCGGATGACGAACATATCTGCACCCATGGCCTCCAGATTCCACAGGGTGTCCAGCAAACTTTCGCCCTTTTTGGTGGCGGAGGTGGCGATGTTCAGGTTGACCACATCTGCGGAGAGGCGTTTTTCGGCAATTTCAAAGGTGGTGCGGGTGCGGGTGCTGGGCTCGAAAAAGACATTCATGATGGTTTTACCCCGCAATAGGGGAACCTTCTTCAGCTCGCCGGTGGCCGGGTCAAAGAAAGTCTCGGCCAGATCAAGGATTTCGTTGAGGTGGTGGGCCTTGAGTCCTTCCAGGGTGAGCAGGTGTTTGAGCCGCTTGTGTTCGTCCAGTTGAATATCGCGCGCCACCAATGCCATTAGGCTATCTCCCTGTTGTCCTCGATAATGTTCAGCTGTAATGGATCCGGACCGCTGAGCTTGATCTTCTGGTGGCATTCAAGCCGGGCGCCCACATAGTGGGCGCAGATGGGCAGCTCGCGGCAGCCGGGGCGCTCCAGCAGGGTGGTGAGCAGCACTTGCTGGGGGCGGCCAAAGTCAAATAGTTCGTTGAGGGCGGCACGGATGGTGCGCCCGGTATAGAGGACATCGTCCACCAGGATGATATGAGCGTTTTCCACTGTCCAGGGAATATGGGAGGGGCGCACCGTCGGATGCAGGCCGATGCGGGAGAAGTCGTCGCGGTAGAAGCTGATATCCAGCACGCCGAGGGGCTCGGATAGGTTAAGTGCGCTATGGAGACGCTGGGCGATCCACTCGCCGCCGGTGCGGATGCCCACCATCTTGGGGGCATGGGTCATAATGGGGTCGTCTTTGAGTTGTTGGGCCAGTTGTTGAATCAGTTGGTCAAGGTTGAGATCCAAGTTCATGGGGTGTTCCATTGTGATAGAAAAGTTTCGAGAATAATCATGGCGGCGGCGGCATCCACGGGCACCGTGCGTTCGCCGGTGCGTTGGATCCAGGCTTCCGCCTGTTTGGAGCTGAGCTGTTCCGGTACGAAATAGACCGGTTTGCCCATGCGCCCGGAGAGGCGTTGGCCGAATTTACGCGCCTGTTGGGTGGTGAGTTGTTCGCTGCCGTCATGGAGCCGAAAGGGCAGCCCCACCACCAGCGCCACCGGCTGCCATTGATCCATGAGTTGGGTGATAGCGGGCCAGTCGGGTACACCGTCACGGCTGTGGAGGATGCCGCCGGGGGTGGCGGTGGCGGTGAGGGTCTGGCCCCGGGCCCAGCCGATGCGCTTGAGGCCGAAGTCAAAACCTAAATAAACCCCTTGTGGGGGTTGGGCGGGCAGGTTGACGCCAGCCCAATCAGGCATGGCCCGCCTCGGCGCTGAGAAATTCGGGGTTGACCCCGAGATAGCTGAGGGCCATCTCCCACTTTTCATCATTGGGTATGTCAAACATGACCATGGCACTGTAAGGAGCGGTTAACCAACTGTTCTGTGCCAGCTCTTCCTGCAGTTGTCCGGGTGCCCAGCCGGCATAGCCCAGCGCCATGATGAAGTGCTGCGGAAATTCACCGCGCCCCATGGCCTCCAGCAAATCCAGCGATGCGGTCATGGCCACATTGTCCGGCATTAGGATGCTGGAGCGCCAGTTGCCCGCCGGGCTGTGGATGACAAAGCCGTGATCAGTATCCACCGGGCCGCCCTCCTGCACCGGCGTTTCCAGGCGGATGTCTGGCTGTAGGATGGGGATGTCCAGGTTCTCCAGCATCTCACCCACGGTATAGGGGGTTGTGCGATTGACAATCAGCCCCATGGCCCCCTCGGCACTATCTTCGATCATGTAGATAAGGCTACGTTCAAAAGGCGTGCCATCCAAGGAGGGCATGGCGATAAGAAAGTGGTGGGCTAATTCAGTATGTGCGCTCATGGCGGTATATTGTAGCCGATGGGTTAGCCTTGGGTGTGCTCACGCAGCCATTGGGTACACGCTTCGGCGTTCATGGGGGATGCTAAGTAGTACCCCTGGGCATAGTGGCAGCCTTGCTGGCGCAGATAGTCCAGTTGCTCAGCTGTTTCGACACCCTCAGCGACCACCTGCATGCTTAGTGCTTCAGCCAAAGAGAGAATGGCGTGGACCAGTTCGCGGTCTTGGGCATCATCCATCAGGTCGTTGATAAAGCTGCGATCGATTTTCAGCACATCGAAAGGATAGCGTTTGAGGTAACTGAGCGAGGAGTAGCCGGTGCCGAAGTCATCCAGAAACAATCGGCACCCGCGCTGTCGCAGGCTTTCCAGCGCTTGGATAAGGGTTGCGTCTTCCTGGATGAGCAGGCTCTCTGTCACTTCCAGATCCAGCAGGGTGCAATCCAGCCCTTCTGTGCTCAGCCGGTCCAGCAGGTGCTGAATACGGGCAAAATGATCCCGCGCTTGGACCGGCGAGAGGTTAACGGCAACCCCTACGGGGTGGGGGAGTTGCTCATCCCAGGATTGAGCCTGGCGCAGGGCGGTCTCCAGGACCCAATCCCCCAGAGGAATAATGAGTCTGCTGCGTTCAGCCAGGGGGATAAATTCAGCTGGCGAAATAAAACCCAGCTCGGGATGGTGCCAGCGTAGCAAGGCCTCCACATGGCTGGTCTGATTGGTATTCAGGTTTACAATGGGTTGATAGTAAACATCAAAGCCTATTTCTGCAAAGGCATTATTTTCCGCAGCTTTGGTCAGGGTTTGGATCAGTTGCTGTTCCCGCTGCAGTTTTTGTGGCCAGGAGGCGTCAAAACAGGCATAGCGGTTTTTGCCCGTCTCTTTAGCCCTGTACATGGCCATATCAGCGTGCATTAACAGAGTGTCAGCATCGGTGCCATCGTCCGGAAAGAGGGCGATACCGATACTGCCGGAAATATGCACTTGCTTGTTTCTGGAGAGGGCAATGGGTTGGGTGATGGCCTGAAGAATTTTTTGTGCAACGGTTATAGCTTGCTGTGAATTTTCCATACGGGGTAAAACAATGATGAACTCATCCCCACCAATACGGGCCAGAATATCATTTTTTCTAAGCAGGGACTTCAGCCGCTTGGCAATGGTTTTTAACAGTTCATCGCCGACACGGTGCCCCTCGGTATCGTTGATTGCTTTGAAACCATCCAGGTCTAAAAAGAGTATGCCCACTTTTTCCCGATTGCGCTTTGCATCATTGAGGACATGGTTGAGCAGATTAAACAGATAGGTTCGGTTGGGCAACTCAGTTAAGGGGTCGAGATTGGACTGTTTCCAAATGTCTTTAATATGTTGTTTACGCTCCAGGATTAAGGCGTTGAATGTTGCGGATAGCTGGCCGACTTCATCCTGTCCTGGCACGGGCAACAGATGGTAGTGTCGCTGTTCGACCATGCGATCCAGGGCATCGACGAGGAGGCGCAGCTTATTCATCCGCCCAATGCTGTAAAAAGCGATCAGTATCAATAATAGCAGCAGAAGGCCGAGTAGTATGCCGCGCTCAATAAGCTGATCCAAACTCTCCTGTTTCCGTTGCGCAATCTGTTGCTGTGCTTGGTGGATAAACTGAGTCATCATATTGCTCAGCATTTGAATGCGAAAGGTAGCATGATTCCACCAGCGCTCGGGGGCGATCAGGGGCTGCGGGCTGCTGAGTAGGTCAATAGCATCGATTGCTGGCTGGTCATCCACTTTGAGTCGCCGGTTGATTTCGGCAGGTGATAATCCCTGGGCACGAAGCTGGTCAGTCCGCTCCAGGTTTTGGGCGTATTGAGTAAAGGTTTTTTTAAGGATGTCCAGTGCATCACGCTGCTGGGGAGAGAGATTAATTTTCTCTTGTAAAAGCTGAATAAAGTGGAGAGTACGCCGGTAACTTTTCAGGGCTTTTTTGTGGATTTGTTCATCTCCTCCATGGATGATATGGTCTTTGTAATGGTGAATTAAACCGACATAGCCCACCTGGCTTAAAATGGCATTGAGATAGTAATGCAGATCGAATAGATCAGTCAGCTGGTTACGCATGCGATAAAAAAGGTTCAGTTCAGGGGAATGTAAAAATTGTTGGACAAGTGCTTTGGCACTGGCGTCGCTCTCAAGTAGGTTGTTCAGCAGGATTTGTTGTTGTTGAATGTGGCCAATCAGGGTGATGAAATCCTCTGTATCAAAGGGTTCATTAAAAAGAAGGTGACGCATCACCAGTCCGCGCTCCTGCCCGGCATATTCTCGGGTTTTCAGTAGATAGATGTATTTTTGCGCGGTTTGTTGAATAGCCGCTGTGGCCAGATAGGTTTTCAACCTCTCCTGAAAAAGAATGAGCTGAAGAATCAGCCTGGTATAGGCATCAAAGGCACTATCCTGTTGTTGGCGCAATTGAGGGAGCGCGTTGGTTAGTGTATTGAACAGTTGATGCCACTGGGATTGTAAAACTTGGGGAAGTGTATCTATCGGAAGATTTTCCAATTCGGACAGTATCTTATCGGTATTGCATCGGGCATTTTCTAGCTCCTCCTTCAAGTTATTTTCTGAGCCTAAATCGGCATACATAAAGCTGGACTGCACAGCATGCAATCCCCTTTCTTCTGCAAGAGAGGCGCTGAGGCGGGCGAGCTTTTGCATTAAATTCAGATGGTGCTGACTTTTTGTATAGGCTGTGTATTGGTTAAATTGTGCATAAAAGACAAAATAGCCCACCTCAGCAAATAGTATCAACGTGGCCAAGATAATGAGGATCTGAAGGCCTTTGAGGGTGATGCGCATGGTCAAAATTCCAAACTAAAGCCAATATCCTGCAGGTGTTTCGCTTCCGTGTGCAAATCTAACACAGTCATAGGATGGGCTGCTAGCCAGTTCGTGTCAAAAGTGAGTTGCAAGGTTTTTTTGTCTTTCAGCACCAACATTGGGTCGGGTGTGTCCGGTTCGCGGCCTCGATGCAGTGCGACGGCCAGACGTAACAGCAGCGTCAGATAGCGCAGGCGTTTATCGTGGGGAGAGATCAAAGCTTCAAAGCGCTTGAGATCGATTTTGCCGCGATGATTGTAAACCATGGCGGCCAGCATGGCTTTCTCCTGCTGGGAAAAGCCTGCCAGTTCGGATTGCTCCACCAGGTAGGCGCTGTGGGTGCGGTACTTTTTCAGGCTGATAGCCTTACCGCATTCATGTACTTCAGCCGCCCAGTGCAACAGCTTCGCATAGTCAAAGTCCGGACTATGTAGTTTCCAGCTGTTGTGCACCTGTTTGTAGAGAACCCGTGCGGTTTTGGCCACCCGAGCAGCCTGCGCCGGATCCACCCGCGTCCACGCCTGCAAGGCGCGGATGCTCACCTCACGGGCGTCTTCAGCCACCAGGCGGCCGAGCATATCGTAGATCAACCCTTCCCGCAGGGCGTTCGGGGAGACCTGTAGGGTGGTGATCTGCAGGGCTTCAAATGCCCCTATCAGTACGGCCAGACCACCGGCGATAACCGGTTTACGTTCATCTTTCAGTCCTTTAAGGGATAGATTGTCCACCGTACCTGTTTCAATGAGAGCATCGCGGATTTTTGTCAGGCCTTGATAGGTGATCTGCTCTCCCCAGCCGTTGGCTTCAATGATGGCGCCCAGGGCTTTGATGGTGCCAGAAGCTCCATAGGCGGCATCCCAACCCAACTGTTTGAGTTGCCACGCATAGGGGCGCAAAATCTGCCGTGCGCGGGTGGTGGCTTTTTTGAAGCGTTTGCTCGTCAGGACGCCATCGGTGAAAAATTGCTGGCTGAAAGAGACGCAGCCCATTTCGGTGCTGGTCAGGTGCTGATGGGTGTAGTGATGACCAATAATAAACTCAGTGCTTCCTCCGCCGATATCGATGACCAGCCGCTGTTCATCGGCGTGAGGCAGGCCATGGGCCACCCCTAAATAGATCAGACGGGCTTCTTCCTGACCGGAGATGGTGTGGATGTCATGGCCCAGCGCCTCGCGGGCCGCTTGCAGGAACGCAGCGCTGTGTTTCATGTTGCGTAGGGTATTGGTGCCCACGCAACGCACGTTTTCCGGTGGAATGTGGCTGATCAACTGGCCAAAGCGACGCAGACAGGCCAGGGCGCGTTCTTGCACATCCGGCGCCAGGCTGCCATCTGGCTGCAGACCGGCGCGCATGCGCACCATCTCCTTGTGGCGGTCGATCACCTGCAGGCGCCCGCCCAGCTCGCGGGCGATGATGATGTGGAAGCTGTTGGAGCCCAGGTCGATGGCGGCGAATAGGGTATTGTCGGTGCTCATGATTCTGCCGTGTTGTAATGGTCAATCAGATACTGCTGGGCGCTGAAAGGCGTCTCGTCTGTGGTCGGTTGCAGGCGCTGATACTGGCCATCCGGCTGCAGTTCCCAGGCTTGACGGTTATCCTGAAGATACAGGGCCAAGCCCTCCGTGTAAAGGCGTTGAAAGTGATCCGGATCAAGAATGGGAACGGCGGTTTCGATACGGCCCAGCAGATTACGCCGCATCCAGTCGGCGCTGGAGATAAACAGCTCAGGCCGCTCCCCGTGATTTTCAAAATAGAAGATGCGGTGATGCTCCAGAAAACGGCCGACGATGGAGCGGACACGGATAGTGTCCGAAAGACCAGGCACACCGGGGCGAAGGCAGCAGATGCCGCGCACGATTAAGTCAATTTCCACGCCCGACTGAGAGGCTGCATACAAGGCATCGATGACCTGTTTTTCCTGCAGACCGTTCATTTTGGCCACAATGCGCGCCGGGTGTCCGGCGCGGGCATTGTCCGCTTCTCGCTGAATGCGTTCGAGCAAGCCGGTATGCAGGCTAAAAGGGGCCTGCAGCAGATAGTTCAAATCGGGCGCCCGGCCCAGGCTGGTCAGTTGCAAAAAGATACGGTGTACATCCTCGCAGATCCCTTCATGGGCGGTGAGCAAACCAAAGTCGGTGTAGAAACGGGTGGTGACGTGGTGATAATTGCCGGTGCCTAAGTGGGCATATTGCACCAGTCGGCCCTGCTCTTCACGCACAATGTGGATCATCTTGGCATGGGTCTTGTAGCCTACCACACCATAGACCACATGGGCGCCCGCTTCCTGCAGGCGCTGGGCCTGTTGGATATTATTGTCTTCATCAAAGCGCGCGCGCAGCTCCACCACGGCGGTGACTTCTTTACCGGCACGGGCGGCCTGTTCTAAGGCGGCCACAATGGGAGAGTCTTCGCCGGTGCGATAGAGGGTCATGCGGATGGCCAGCACCTTGGGGTCCTTTGCAGCCGCCTGCAGCAGGCGCACCACCGGCGCAAAGGACTCATAAGGGTGGTGCAGCACAATATCCCGGGCGCGAATGTGGGCGAAAATGTCCCGCGGTTCCTTTTTGCCGGAAAGAAAGCTCAGCACCTTGCGTCGTTTGGGGGCTAAAGGCACGCTGGGGCTGAAGGGTGGGAATTTGAGATCAGGACGGTCCACCATATCCGGTACGGCCATTAGGCGGTGCAGGTTGACCGGCCCATGAACCTGATAGAGGGACTGCTCGTCTAAATGAAAACGGGTCAAGAGAAACTCCACCAGATGAGGCGGGCAGTTGTCGGCCACCTCCAGACGGATGGCATCACCATACTGGCGGGTAGAGAGTTCTCCAGCCAGTGCCTGCATGAGATCGTCCACTTCCTCTTCGTCGATGAACAGGTTGGTGTTGCGGGTAACGCGGAATTGATAACAGCCGGTGACCGTCATGCCGGGAAACAGAGCACTCACATGGGCGTGCAGAACCGAGGAAAGAAACACGAAATCATGTTCGCCGCCACTCACCGATGGAGGGATCTTGATCACCCGGGGCAGGGTGCGCGGCACCGGTACCACCGCCATGGGGATGCGTCGGCCAAAGGCATCTTCCCCTTCTAACGAGACAATAAAATGCAGGCTTTTGTTCTGCACCCGGGGAAAGGGGTGGGCAGGATCCAGTCCGATGGGGTTGAGTACGGGCAACACATGTTCGTTGAAGTAGTCGCGCACCCAGGTGCGTTCCGCTTCGTTCCAGTGGGTGCGGCGCAGAAACCGGATACCCTCCTGGGCCAGCTCGGGAATCAGCATATGATTGAAGGTGTCGTATTGGTCATTGACCAACTGGTGGGCCGCTTCGGTCAACAGCTCAATGGCTTCCCGTGGGGTGCGTCCATCCGGCTGGGTGCGCACCTGTGCGCCTTCATTGAGCATTTCATACAGGGAGGCCAGGCGCACCTCGAAAAACTCATCCATATTGGAGAAAGAAATACACAGGAATTTGAGCCGTTCCAGCAAAGGGGTGTTCGCATCCTGGGCCAGCTCC
This sequence comes from Sulfurivirga caldicuralii, assembly GCA_015661715.1. Taxonomy (GTDB): domain Bacteria; phylum Pseudomonadota; class Gammaproteobacteria; order Thiomicrospirales; family Thiomicrospiraceae; genus Sulfurivirga; species Sulfurivirga caldicuralii_A. Next base: position 353 of record DQVN01000156.1, on the reverse strand, counting down.
AGCACGCGGCGGTTGAACTGTAGCAGACTGTATTCTCGGTTGATATAACATTCACTGGGGTGCATCAGTTTTTTTCCGTTTTAGCATGTATGCGGGTATTCTAAACCTTATAAAAGAATGGAAAAGAGAATGAGACAGCAGTGGCATGGCACAACGCCGGGGGATGAGAGAGTCGTGGACACCTTAGTCGCCTTGAGCGGACTGTCCAAAAGCGCCGTAAAACGGGCGATGACTGCGGGGGCGGTATGGACGGAAGAGAAGGGGCGGCGGGTACGTTTGCGCCGCGCCGGTAAAGTGCTCCCTGCCGGCGTGCCACTGTGGCTTTATTATGATAGGGACATTCTTGCACGGAC
>DQVN01000112.1 GCA_015661715.1 Sulfurivirga caldicuralii | reverse complement strand
GTTGATGTGTCGGCTGTTGATGAACAAACCCGCTTGAGGTGATGCAACCGCCTTCTGCGCAAGCGCCGCTTGCTGACTGGCTGGACTGGCAGCTGCGTCTGCATCCCAGTGAAATTGAGCTGGGGCTGGCGCGGGTGCGGGCGGTGGGCAGCAAGCTGAGGATCCTGAACCCCACCGCCACCGTGATCACCGTGGCCGGTACCAATGGTAAGGGTTCCTCCGTGGCCATGTTGGAGGCGATCTTTACCGCAGCCGGTTACCGAGTGGGTGCTTATACTTCACCCCATCTGCGTCGCTACAACGAGCGCATTCGCATCGAGGGGGCGCCGGTCAGGGATGAGGCGTTGGTGGCGGCCTTTGCTGCCATTGAAGAGGCGCGCGCGGATGTGCCCCTGACCTTTTTCGAGTATGGCACTTTGGCGGCTTTGTGGCTGTTCGCCCGCCAGTATCTGGATGTGATCTTGCTGGAAGTGGGGTTGGGCGGGCGTCTGGATGCCACCAATGTGGTGGATGCGGAGATTGCCTTGATCACCGCCATCGATGTGGATCATGCCGATTGGCTGGGGCCTGATCGTGAGGCCATAGGCAAGGAAAAGGCGGGCATTATGCGGCCGGGGCATCATGCGGTGATCAGCGATCCCAACCCCCCCGCTTCTGTATTGGCCCATGCCGAGGCGCTGGGTGTGAAGCTGGCGCGGTTGGGTGATGCATTCAACTGGCGGTCTAAGGGGGATGGCTGGGATTATCTGGGCGCCAGTGTGCTGCGTCATCTGCCCAAACCGGCCCTGCCCGGGGCGTTTCAGTTGAACAATGCCGCCGGTGTGTTGGCGGTTCTGGAGCGGTTGCCGTTGCGCTTTTATCTGCCGCTGCGCGTTATCGAGCGGGGGCTGATGCAGGTGCGCCACCCGGGCCGCCTGGAGACGCGGCAGGTGGGCGAGCAGCGTTGGCTGTTGGATGTGGCCCATAATCCGCAAAGTGCGCAGGCGTTGGCCCAGTGGTTGGCAGCGCAGTCTGGAACTGCATGGCAGAGTTTGTTTGCCGCCCTGAAGGATAAGGAGATCGCGCCCATGGTGGAGGCGCTGCGTCCCTTTATCGCCCACTGGCATCTGGTCCCATTGGAAGACCCGCGGGCCGTATCGGTCAGCGTGCTGCGGGATCAGTTGGTGGCGGCCGGGGTGGATGCGGAAACGATCACGCTGCATCGTAGTCTGGCTGGAGCTGTGGCGGCGGCCCAGGCTCAGGTGCAGTTGCCGGTGCTGGTGTGGGGTTCCTTTATGACGGTCGGGGGCGTCATGGAGGTGCTGGATGGATGAGCAGACACGCAATCAGCTGACCGGCGCCGTGGTTTGGTTTTTAGGCCTGATTGTGTTGGTGGGGCACTGGTATAACCACCCGGTTGATTTCCAACCGGGCGGCGCGGCACCCGAGAAAACGGCGGACAAACCCATTGTGGATAAGCCAATGGTGGTGAGGTTGCCGACGGTGCCGCCGAAAACCTTGCCGCAACAAGCGCCCGAGGCGGCCCGGCAGCCGCAGAGCGCACCGGCCGCACCTACACCAAAAGTGATGCCGGCGCAACAGCCGCAGGCCTCTACGCCGTCGGCCAAACCGGCGCAGGATCGTTGGTTGGTCAAAGTAGCCGCCTACTTTAATGCGCGACAGGCCAATAACCTGGTGGCGGCGCTGAATGAAGCGGGCTATGATGCCACCTACAAGGTTTTTAAAAACCGCAAAGGACAGACGGTCTATTCTGTCCGGGTGGGCCCCTATGCCAGCCGTGAGGCAGCCTTGTCAGCTAAACGGCGTATCGACAAGCGGTGGCGGGCCAACAGTTTAATCGAGCGTGTGAAAACGGAGCAGTGAGAAGGCCATGTGTGGCGTAGTAGGGATTGTTCAGACAGATGGAGCGCTGGTCAATCAGGCCATTTATGATGCATTGACCATTTTGCAGCATCGGGGGCAGGATGCGGCGGGTATTGTCACCTGCCATCAGGGGCGTTTTTTTCAACGGAAGGATAACGGGCTGGTCAAGGATGTCTTCCGTACCCGGCACATGCGTGAGCTGATCGGCAGTATGGGCATCGGCCATGTGCGCTATCCCACGGCGGGCAGCAGCGCCAGTGCCGAGGCGCAGCCCTTTTATGTCAATGCCCCCTATGGCATCGCCATGGGCCACAATGGCAACCTGACCAATGCCGATGTGCTGCGGGAGGAGATTTACTCTCAGGATTTGCGCCATCTGAATACCAACTCAGACTCGGAAGTGCTGTTGAATGTGTTTGCCCATGAACTGATGCAGCAGCACAAGCTCAAGCCCACACCGGAGGATATTTTTGCGGCAGTACGGCGGGTGCATCAGCGGGTGCGCGGTGGTTATGCCACAGTGGGGATGATCGCTGATCTGGGCGTATTCGCCTTCCGCGATCCCCATGGGCTGCGTCCGCTGATTGTGGGCGCGCGCACCAACGAGGCGGGGGGTCAGGATTATATAGTGGCCTCCGAGAGTGTTGCCCTGGACGGATTGGGCTTCTCCATTGTGCGCGATGTGGCCCCGGGCGAGGCGGTGGTGATTACCCAAGAGGGGCAGTTGCTGTTTGCCCAGTGTCATGACAACCCCCAGTATGCGCCATGTATTTTCGAGTTTGTCTACTTCGCCCGGCCGGATTCCATTATCGACAATATTTCGGTGTATAAGGCGCGGCTGCGCATGGGGCGCAAACTGGCGCAGAAGATTATGCGCGAATGGCCGGATCATGATATCGATGTGGTCATGCCCATTCCCGACACCAGCAGAACCGCCGCGCTGCAACTGGCGGAAACCCTGGGCAAGCCGTACCGCGAGGGCTTTATCAAGAACCGCTATATTGGTCGCACCTTTATCATGCCTGGACAGCAGCAGCGGCGTAAGTCGGTGCGCAAGAAGCTCAATCCGGTACCGTTGGAATTCGAGGGCAAGAATGTCCTGCTGGTGGATGACTCCATCGTGCGTGGCACCACCTCCGGAGAGATCGTGCAGATGGCGCGGGATGCCGGTGCCAAGAAGGTCTATTTCGCCTCGGCGGCGCCGCCGGTGCGTTATCCATATGTGTACGGTATCGATATGCCGGCGGCTTCCGAACTGATCGCCAGCAATAAGACGGTGGAAGAGATCGCCGCCTTTATCGGCGCCGATGGCTTGATCTATCAGGATCTGGAAGATCTGATCGAGGCGGTACAGGTGGGCAACCCGGCCATCACCTGCTTTGATACCTCCTGTTTCAGTGGTGAATATGTCACCGGCGATATCACGCCGGAGTATCTGGCCCGACTGGAGCAGACCCGCCATGGCAAGACCCCGGTGGGCGAGGAACCGGTGGGCATGACCAATGTGGGAGGCTGACATGGACTGGCAAGCGGAAACTTTCGCCATTCACGGTGGCTATCAACAAACCCACGAGGGAGAAAACAGCGAGGCGATTTTTCCCACCTCCAGTTTCGCCTTCGCCTCCGCGGCCCAGGCGGCGGCCCGGTTTGCCGGCGAGGAGCCAGGCAATATCTACTCTCGCTTCACCAATCCCACGGTGCGCACCTTTGAACAGCGCCTGGCGGCCATGGAGGGCGGCGAGGCCTGTGTGGGCACGGCTTCAGGCATGAGCGCCATTTTGGCGTTGATGCTGGGGGTGTTGGAAAACGGCGATCACCTGGTCAGCTCCCAGAGCATTTTCGGCACCACCAAGGTGCTGTTCTCCAAGTACTTGGCCAAGTTGGGTATCGACACCACCTATGTGCCCTTGACGGACTATGAGGCCTGGGCGCAGGCGATCACGCCCAAAACCAAACTGTTGTTTGTGGAAACCCCCTCTAACCCGATGACGGAGGTGGCGGATATTGCTCGTTTGGCCAAGTTGGCCCATGCCCATAACTGTTTGTTGGTGGTGGACAATGCCTTTTGTACCCCGGTGTTGCAACAGCCCCTGGCGCTGGGCGCGGATGTGGTGATTCATTCGGCCACCAAGTTCCTCGATGGCCAGGGGCGCTGTGTCGGCGGCGCCGTGGTGGGGACGGAGGCGCTGATCGAGGAATCCGTACGCGGCTTTCTGCGCACCTGCGGCCCGAGCATGAGTCCCTTCAATGCCTGGGTGTTTTTCAAGGGCTTGGAAACTTTACCGGTGCGCATGCAGGCCCACTCCGACAATGCCTTGACTCTGGCCCGCTGGTTGGAGGCGCACCCGGCCGTGGAACAAGTGTTCTACCCGGGGCTGCCCTCCCATCCGCAGCATCAGCTGGCCATGCGCCAGCAAAAAACCGGCGGCGGGCTGGTCAGTTTCCGCGTCAAAGGCGGGCAGCGGGAAGCCTGGAAGGTGGTGGACAGTGTGCGTATGATCCACATCACCGCCAATCTGGGGGATACCAAGACGCTGATCACCCATCCGGCCACCACCACCCACAGCCGAGTGGATGAGGAGAGCCGCCGGCGGGCCGGGATTACGGACAATCTGTTGCGCGTCTCAGTCGGTCTGGAAGCGGTGGCGGATATTCAGGCCGATCTGGCGCGTGGCCTGGATGCCCTGTAAGCGGCGCAGAGCGTGAAATTTTTGCTTGCAAAGCATCTGCAAGCCGTGCATAATTTCCCGTTCTGTTTTGGCTGCCGCGCAAGAGGCATTCGCGCCGCAAGAGAATTTGAGAGAGTTGAGAGGAAAACACCATGTCAAGAGTTTGTCAAGTGACTGGAAAGCGTCCGATGACGGGCAATAATGTGTCTCACTCTCACCGCAAAACGCGCCGTCGTTTCCTGCCCAACCTGCATACGCATCGTTTCTGGGTAGAGAGCGAAAATCGTTTCGTAAAGCTGCGTGTATCAGCAGCGGGCATGCGCATCATTGACAAGAAAGGCATTGATGCGGTGCTGGCGGAACTGCGCGCCCGGGGTGAGAAGGTTTAAGGAGAAGCATGATGCGCGATAAGATTAAGCTGGTATCCACCGCAGGCACGGGGTATTACTATACCACTACCAAGAACAAGAAAAACATGCCGGGCAAATTCGAGATCAAGAAATATGATCCGAAGGTGCGTAAGCATGTGATCTTCAAAGAAGCGAAAATCAAGTAATCCAACCCGATTGCTTGAACAGCGCGATAAAGCCCGGCCAATCCGCCGGGTTTTTTATTGGTGTCCGGTCACGAAGAGGACTTGTGTCGGCCTGCTTTCATCTGGCGAAACATGGGCGGGATGGTCAGTGCCCGGTCCAAGCTGGGGCGCTCACGAAACTGGCGCATGGCCTCAATGGCTTCGGCAGCCCGGCTGTAGGTGGCGATGGCTTGATCATCGCGAAAAACCGTATAACCTATCTCGCTGCGCTCAATGGTAAATTGGCTCACCTGCTGCCTCCTGATTTGCGTGGCCACTGCTCAATATAGGGCGGCATTTTGACATTTCAATGACATTACGGAAGCGAATTTTATGCCAGAGCTGCCAGAGGTAGAGACCACGCGCCGTGGCATTGCCCCGATGTTGCACAATCGGGTGCCGAGGCAGGTGGTCGTGCGTCAAGTGAAGCTGCGTTGGCCTGTGCCGGTAACGGCGCTGCAGGGCTGGTGTGGTGCGCCCATTGAACAGGTGTGGCGGCGGGGCAAGTGGCTGGGATTGAGCAGCGACCATGGCCATGTGCTGATTCATCTGGGCATGTCCGGCTGTCTGCGTATTGTGCCGGCGGACTGTCCAGTGCAAGCCCATGACCATGTGGATGTGGTGCTGGATCATGGCAAGGTGCTGCGCTATACGGATCCACGCCGTTTCGGCGCCTGGCTGTTTACCGCGACGGACCCGCTGCATCACCCTCGTTTGCGCCACCTGGGGCCGGAACCCTTGTCCGCAGCGTTTACTTCTGAATGGCTGGCACGCCAGTGCAGTCGCAGCCGCCGCGCCATCAAGGCTTTGATCATGGATAGCCGTGTGGTGGTGGGGGTGGGCAATATCTATGCTACTGAAGCCCTATTTCGCGCCGGTATTCACCCGGCGCGCGGTGCCAACACATTGAGCAAGCGGGCGGTGAGCCGCCTGGTGGCTGAAATCCAAGCCGTTCTGGCGGCGGCGATCGAGCAAGGGGGCACCACCTTGCAGGATTTCACTCGCCCCGATGGCCATCCGGGCTATTTTGCTCAGGCGTTGCAGGTATATGGCCGCGCCGGTCAGCCCTGCCCTCGCTGTGGGACGCTGTTGCACCAGCAGCAGATTGCCCAACGCAGCAGCGTCTTCTGCCCGGTGTGCCAACCGCTATAATGTGTGCCCATGGACGGGGTGAAACTGACTGAATACGCCCATGGCGCCGGTTGTGGCTGCAAGATTGCACCAGCGCTGTTGGAAACCATGCTCCAAAGCCACATGGCCCAGCGTCGGCCGGATGCGCTGTTGGTGGGTCATCATACTAAGGATGATGCGGCGGCCTAT
>DQVN01000080.1 GCA_015661715.1 Sulfurivirga caldicuralii | reverse complement strand
TTCAACTCGTTTAGCATCTCCAATGCCATCAATAAACGGTGGTTTTGAACAGGTAGTTTAATGTCAAAATTATCTATAGGGATACAACAGGTAGAGAATTACCTTAAATTTTGTCTGCGCTTTTTTTGGCTTTCAACACAACGCGGGAAGCGCTCTTAAGCGCATTGTCACTCAAGGTGAGCACCCGTTGCGCCAGTTGACGCATGCGCTTGACCTCTTGGGTGACAAAGCTTTCACCCAGATTGACCGTGATGAGATAGTTGGCCATCATTGTCAGTGCCACCAGATGACGTACCTTAGGGTGATTTGCGGTTTTGCCAATATACATTTCATCGTGGTGCAGAAGGATGGTCTGATAAATATCGGCTGACATCTCCCATTTCTTTGCCACAATTACACCTGCATAAGCATGAGTCGTCATCATTAAGTCTGCTTCTTTCTTGTGTGCAGTAAAAGGGTAGGAAAGCTGTTTGAAAAAAATGTCTGCATAGCCTTCACGGTCCAGGCGCATAAGAAATACCGCGCCGATGTTTTGGGACAAGGCAGCCAGGTATGCTTCGGAGCGGGAAACACCACCCACCCATGGGCTCAATTCGGTTGCGGCAATACCGGCGAGGGCGCCAAAGCGCAAGACTTCCTTTTCCACCTCGTTGACAGCGATCTGTTTGGAAAAGGTGGAAGCGAGAAAAATATTGAAAATCTCATCCAGCCCCAGAATGTTTACCGCCGCTTGTGCGTCTTGGATTGGCTCATCCGTTTCGGTCAGGTTGGAGTTGACCAGTTTAAGAAAATGATTGTACATTTCCGGATTACGACTGATTAGATTCGCCACGGTCACCGTATTGGGATATTTTGCTGTCAGCTCCTGTTTGAGCTTGATCACCTCTTCCGGCAGAGATGGGATATGCATGTTTCTCAGTGCGGAAACCGCTTCCATAAAAAAGGCTTGCATAAGCTTGAAAACTTGTCTTAGTGTGATTGTTAATGGGATGCATCCACCAATAGGGCGCTAGGGCCCCATTTTAATACAGCTGCGGTGGCGGCACGTATGGCCGTATCCGGTAAGTCCAGTAAATCACACCCCAATTGATAGGCTTCTTTGAGTTCTTGGGTGATATAGGTCTCTCCCAAGGTGCTGCTGACTACATAATTGGCCACGAAAATCAAGGCAATCAGTTGGCGTATTTTCTGACTGTCGCCGGATGTATGCACTACAAACTGTGGGTCGTGATGCAACAGGATAGCTTTATTGATGGTGTCCGATAGATGCCAGCGTTTGCCTACTATGGCACCAACAAAGGTATGGGCCGTGCCGAAATAATCCAATTCTTCTTTATATGCGCTGAAGGGGTGAGATAGCTGGCGGGTAAAAAAGTGGAAGAAGTCGCCGGTTGCCCGTTCCAGAAAAATACCACCAATATTTTGGGTTAGGCCTATCAAGTAGGCTTCCGCGCGGGTAATATCCTGTACCCAGTAGGACAACTCAGCGGTTGCAATACCCGCCCGCGCGCCTTGCGCCAGAATCTCCCGTTCAGCCTCTGTTTCAGTGATCTGCTTAGCCATTAGGCTGGCTAGAAACAGTGTGTACAGATCATCCAGTCCCAGAAGGTTAATAGCGCTGCGAGCGTCGCGAATGGGTGCTTTGGGGCGCATGATGCGATGGTTGACCAGCTCCAGAAAAGGGTTCAATAGCTCCGGATTGCGGCTGATCAGGCCGGCTATTTTCACCGTATTGGGGTAGTGGGATGCCAGCTCCTCTTTAATCAGGATGATTTCCTGAGGCAAAGGAGGAATGGTAATCTGTTGAAGAATAGCTATTGCCTTGTCCAGTTCCGGTTGCATCTCAACATTCCTGCGCATGGGATTACAGAATATGCGTTGAGATGGGGCGATGCAATGGCCTTAGGCGGTGGTGTTGATATTTTGGCCTACGTTGGAGGGTAGCGCTTGGGCGGATGTGTTATTGCTTGGTAAGGTGGCAATTAGCATCAGCGCGCCTTGAGATTGCATGTCCATTGCCTTTTTCAGCATGGTGATTTGCGCAGTTTGTTGCATACTGGCCTGTTGTTGTAGTAAAGCGACATTGACAGCGCCATTAGCGGAAATGTCCATGGTTATTCTCCTTTTCTTAAAGGATTTATCGGCAGCTTGATGGGGCGCTTGAGCGATGGCTTGAAAAAAAGGTGAGACTAAGATAACCTTATGAAAGAAAAGAGGAATTGATGATGCAGGTATTGGGTGCTGCTACTACAAGTATGCTATTACAGCGCCCGCTGGCTAGTGAGCCGAGCCAAGGGGTGAATGTAAGTGGCCTGTCCGAGCATACAACAAAAGAGGAAGAACAGGCGGCAAAACAGGATGGCCCGGTGGGCATACGAGGGGGTTCCGCTGGGTCGACAGAAAAATCGGCCCTAGAACGTGAGGCACGGGCAAAAGCGGCTGAAGTAACTGCAGTCATTGCCCAGTTGCGTGCTCGAGATCGGGAGGTGCGCGCCCATGAAATGGCGCATGTGGCTGCAGCAGGAGGATATGTCACCAGCGGGCCCCATTACACCTATCAGAAAGGCCCCGATGGGCGTCAGTACGCCATTGGTGGCGAAGTGGGCATTGATGTATCTCCCGAGAGGGGTCCCGAGGCAACGATTCGCAAGATGCAAATCGTTCAGCAAGCCGCTTTGGCGCCAGCAAACCCGTCTGCCCAGGATATGCGGGTCGCTGCAGCAGCCGCCCAGGCAATGATGGAGGCGATGCAGGCGTTACGTCAACAGGATCAGAAAGATAGCGGCGATGAGGTAGGCGGCCAGACGACACAGCAGCCAGCTTCTTCCAAGGGAGACCAAGGGCGACGATTGGAAAATGGAAAAGGTGCATCAGAGAATGATGCCGCGGTCCTTGCTGCGCAGAGTGAACAGTTGCACTGGCAGCAGCGGCTGAGGATGCAAGTGGCGGTATCGTGATCGAACTTCATGATGGGCAGAAAGTCTGTTGCATTGCCGCCATCAGTTCCAAAATCTCCTTACTTTTAACACGGCAGAGAATTTTGCTCCCTTCCCGGCGAGAAACCACGATTCCTTTCTCTCGCAGAATATCCAGATGCTGAGAAACGTTACTCTGGGTGGTGCCCACTTTATTGACAATTTCCATCACCGGTAGTTCATTGTCGCCAATCACGCACAGAATCTTTAGCCGTAGAGGGTGTGCCATAGCCTTCAGCGCCCGAGCGGCCTGTTCGATGTTGTCTTCACGCATGTCAAAGAAGTTTTTATCCACTGTTGGGAGCATGTCCTCACCCTTTTTTCACAAAATTTATCAGTCTACATCAATATAACCTTATAACGATTTTAATCAGCATCTGCGGGTTTGTCATGCAAACTTATTTATAATGATTCCAGGTAATAACTTGTTGTAGGGCTTAAGGAGTCTCCATGGACAGAGGGCTGTTGAGTAAGCTGGGTTGGCTGATCTCTGGCGCCGTATTGGGTGCCATGATTGTCGTCGGTGCCAGTGTGGTGGCGCAGGAGCAGGAAGTCAAGGCACGTACATTGCCGCTGCAGGAATTACGCACGTTTGTGGAAGTGTTCAGTGTGGTTGAGCGTAACTATGTGGAGCCGGTATCTGATGAGCAGCTGATCGAATATGCCATCAAGGGCATGGTCTCCAATCTGGACCCGCACTCTGATTACTTGCCGCCGGAAAACTTCAAAGAGATGCAGGAGCATACCACGGGTGAATTCGGCGGGCTGGGTATGGAAGTGGGCATGGACAAGGATGGCTTTGTGAAAGTCATCGCGCCCATTGATGATACGCCCGCCCAGCGTGCGGGTATTCGCAGTGGTGATTTGATTATTAAGATCGATGATCAGCCGGTCAAGGGGATGACTCTGAGTGAGGCGGTCAAGCTGATGCGCGGCAAGCCAGGTACAGAGGTGACCTTAACAATCGTGCGTAAGGATGAGGCCAAGCCGTTGGTGATCAAGCTTAAGCGGGCAATCATTAAGGTGAAATCTGTTAAGCATAAGTTGTTGGGCGAAGGGTTTGGCTATGTGCGTATCAGCAACTTCCAGGTTCGCACGGGCGGCGATATGATTGAAGCCATTGAAAAGCTGCAAAAAGAAAGCGGCAAGCCCCTTCAAGGTATTGTGTTGGATTTACGCAATAATCCAGGTGGGGTTTTGACCGCAGCGGTAAAGGTAAGTGATGCGTTCCTCAATAAAGGCCTGATTGTCTATACCAAGGGGCGTCATGAGGATGCGCAGATGCAGTTTGAAGCGCGCAGAGGGGATGTTTTGGACGGCAAGCCGATCGTGGTATTGGTCAATGAAGGCTCCGCTTCCGCTTCTGAAATTGTCGCCGGTGCGCTTCAGGACAATCACCGTGCCTTGGTGGCCGGGCGCAAAACGTTTGGTAAGGGTTCTGTGCAGACACTGGTGCCCTTGCCTAATGGGGCCGCCATTAAATTAACCACCGCTCGTTATTACACGCCCTCTGGCCGCTCTATTCAGGCAACGGGTATTGTGCCGGATGTGATTATTCCGCGGATAAAAGTGGAAAAGGTAGAAGAAGATAATGCGTTGGAAATCCATGAGGCTGACCTGAAGGGGCATTTGGATCACAAAGATGACAAGCCTGTCAAAGCGGATCAGAGCGAGGCTGAGCGCAAAGCGGAAATCAAAAAGTTATTGGACAGCGACTATGAGCTGTATGAGGCGCTCAACCTGCTCAAGAGCATGTCCTTAGCCAAAAAGATGCAGGAGTGAAAGCCATGAGTAAACGCGTACTCGTTCCTTTAGCCCAGGGGTGTGAGGAACTCGAAGCCATCACGATCACAGACATTCTGTCGCGTGGGGGTGTGGAGGTCATCACAGCCAGTTTAGATGACAATCGTGAAATTCACGCCAGCCGTGGGGCGGTGCTGTTGGCCAGTACCACCTTGGAAGCTGTTCAGGATGAGGACTTTGATTTGGTCGTGTTGCCGGGTGGCTTGCCCGGGGCGGATTATTTGCAACAAGATGGGCGTATTCTCAATATCCTACGGCGCATGCATGAGGTGGGCAAACCCACAGCGGCCATCTGTGCCGCCCCTAAAGTATTACGTGAAGCCGGTCTGCTGGATGGACATAAGGCGACCAGCTATCCGGGTGTGCTGGATGCACAGCCCGCACCCGGGATGGAATATATCGATGCGCCGGTGGTAGAGGATGACAATATCATCACCTCTAAGGGGCCGGGTACGGCCATGGATTTTGCCCTATATCTGGTGGAGAAGCTGCAAGGTCGAGCCGTGCGCGATGAGGTGGAGGCCGCTTTACAGCGACCGCCCTGCCATGGGGGTTGAGAAAAAATTGTGTTGAAGTCAAGCACAGGCCGGGCACTACGCCCGGTTTTTTTGTAGTATGCCGCTGCCATATCGGGTTAATAAGGCTGTCAATAAACAGGGTGCGACTTATCCAGTAGCTGGTTACGCAGTTACGGGAGTAGAGTTTTGATATCTTCAATCAGGGCGCATGGGTGATTATTGGGACGCGTTCTGGTGAGGCGGTGCAGCTTGCTGTTGCCGTTGCTGCATCATTTGATGCATGCGCTCCATCATCGCCTGACGCTGGCGTTTCATCTCTTCCAGCTTTTTCTTCTGTTCAGGTGTGAGTACTGCCATAATTTTGGCTTCACCTTCTGCGATCAGTTTGCGTATTTTTTCTTGGTAGGTTTGTTTGATTTGGTTAATTTTTCTTTCCTGTTCGGGGGTTAGATTTAGCGCATTGGTCATGGGGGAGTGGGATGAAGCTTGGGGTGCAGCTAAGGCGGTATAAGCGTTCAGTAAGAGTGGTAAGGCTGAAAACAGGATGACTTTTTTCATTGGTAAGTCCTTTCGTTGGGAAGTAGACATAAAATTCTTGCAAAAGAGTATCATAGGGGATGACGATATGTTGTACTAAATCAAGGGCTTATTCCAGCCTTATGCGATATCCGTGATCAACTGCATAGTCCCCTGTGGTCGCATTGCAATAGAAGTTATGCCAGTAGTTATAGGCAATCATAGTTCCGCTGTAACACAGTCCATCATCAAACTTGCGATCCATCTCTTGGAGCATATCTTTGGGGACACTGCCATTATGGAGCAGCCATACGCCGGTTTTCCCATTAACAGTATATGAGAAGAGGTGTGCTTCTCCACCGAGTGCCAGCTTAGGTTTAGGCTGCGGGATTGACCCGTCTCCTTCAATATAGCCAGCATGCATTAAAGCACGTATGGCCAAACAGGATTCCTCGTGGTCACCACTGCAGGTGGTTCCGGCAATGTAGCCGTCGCTATTGCCATTTATCATATCCGGCCAACGGTCCGCTTGCGTATTATCGTCACCTGGTTTTTGGCCAAACCGGTCGATGTAGCTTAAATAAGCAGCCTGCCACACTCGACTTTCCTGGATGGCCTGATGAATTTTAGCTTGGCGGATTATCTCTCGGGCTTTTAGGATGCCAGCTAAGATCAAACCAATAATGACCAGAACCATAGCGATTTCAATGAGGGTAAACCCTTGGCTTTTTTCATGTGTCCATCGCATAGGTATCATCGGGTTGCATTTTTATAGGATTTGTGATTCCTATACTACCAGTCTTTAATGCATCAACGCGAAATTTTCGTCCCATCGATGGGTTTATTGGCGTTGCTTTCAAGCGGGGTAAGGCGTTGGGTGCGCTGTGATGTTTGAGGTCGATTTTGCAAAAGGTGTCAGAGCCCCCATCAGTTTTCCAAATTCTCTTCTACATCCACCACTAAACGCAGTGTTTTGAGAAAAGTATCCGGGTTAATGCTCATGGAGTCGATGCCGCATTTCACCAGGAATTCCGCCATCTCCGGGTAGTCCGAAGGCGCCTGACCGCAGATGCCGGAATGCACCCCTTGGCGGCGGCAGCCGTCAATGGCCATCTTGAGCATTGTCTTCACCCCCTCATCCCGTTCATCATAGTCGAAGGCCACCCGTTGCGAATCCCTATCCACGCCCAAGACCAATTGGGTCAGGTCATTGGAGCCGATGGAGAAGCCATCGAAATGGCGGGCAAATTGGTCAATTAGGATCACATTGTTGGGGAGTTCGCACATGCAATAGATTTTGAGCCCATTTGTACCGCGCGTCAGACCCCATTCGGCCATTTTGGCGAGCACGCGTCGGGCTTCGTCCACCCGACGGACGAAAGGCAGCATTAAGATGACATTGGTCAGCCCCATCACCTCACGCACATGTTTCATGGCGGCGCACTCCAAGGCAAAGCCTTGCGCATAGTCAGG
>DQVN01000021.1 GCA_015661715.1 Sulfurivirga caldicuralii | reverse complement strand
TTCCCGCAGAAAGTCCAGATAGGCGCGGTGGGCGGCCAACTCTTCTTCTGAAGCACGGCGTACAGGAATAGAAATGCTCAAGGTCTGCTGGGCAGACTCCCCCGCCCCATACGCAGCATCGTCCAGCTGCAGTGCATCTTGCCCGCCGGTCATGGCCAGATAGACATCGGCGAGAATTTCCGCGTCCAGCAACGCGCCGTGTAGGGTGCGTTTGCTGTTGTCGATTCCCAAACGACGGCACAGGGCATCCAGGCTGGCCCGTTGTCCGGGATAGCGTTCCCGCGCCATCTTGAGGGTATCGGTAATGGTGCAGTGATCTTCCAGGCGTCCCCAGCGGTTGGCTTCGCCCAATAGGGAAAGCTCGTAGTTGATAAAGCTGACATCAAACTCGGCGTTGTGAATAATCAGCTCGGCGCCGGAGACATAGTCCATAAAGCGTGCCACCACATCGGCAAAGGTGGGTTTGTCCGCCAGTTGGGCATTGCTGATGCCATGCACTTGCAAGGCTTCCTCATCCACTGTCCGTTCCGGGTTGAGGTATTCGTGGAAGTGATGACCGGTGAAGCGACGGTTGATCAACTCCACGGCACCGATTTCGATAATGCGGTGGCCGCGCCAGAAGTCGCTCTGGCCTTTGTTCATGCCGGTGGTTTCCGTATCCAGGACGATTTGACGCATGGGGTATAATGCTCCTGTTTGAGCCTACATTATAAGGAAAGAATATGGCAAAGATTCGTAAAGGCAGTTATGTGAAGTTTCACTATGAACTGCGTGATGAGCAGGGGAAGTTGATTGAGTCCACGTTTGGTGGTGAGCCGTTGGATTATGTCCATGGTGAGGGGCAAATCATCGAAGGGCTGGAAGAATATCTGGATGGTGAGGAACCGGGCTTTGTCGGAAGGATAACCGTGCCGCCGGAGAAGGCCTATGGTGAACATCGTCCAGAGATGGTGGTTTATGCCGGGCCGGAGAATTTTGACGACTCGGTGGTGCTGCGCGAAGGGGAAGTGGTGGAAACCACCGACCCCGACGGCAATAAGGTGCAGTTCCGTATTGTCGAAATCACCGATGACAAGGTCTATCTGGATGGTAATCATCCCCTTGCAGGCAAGACGCTGGAGTTTAAGGTAGAAGTGGTGGAGGTCGCTTAAGGCTGATGATGACAGCGGATCCTGCCCAAGGCGCGCAAGCGCCTTTTTTCATTCCCGAAAGGGCAACGGACAAAAATAGGCTGCGTCAACTGATCGAACAGTGGGCGCCGACCCGTCAGCGCCACCGTCTGCTCCAGCAGCTCAAGCGTTTGCCAGAAAAGGGGGTCCCCCGATTTTTTTCCGCGGCGGTCAAACCGGCACTGGAACAGACCCTGCATAGGGCGGCTATTGTGCCGCAAAAGCTGGATTTTGACCCTAATTTGCCGGTCAATCAGCGTAGGGAGGAGATTCTTGAGCTGATTAACAATCATCAGGTGGTGGTTATCGCCGGTGAGACGGGCTCGGGCAAGACGACGCAGATTCCCAAAATCTGTCTCCAGGCCGGGCTTGGCATGCGTGGATTGATCGGCTGCACCCAGCCCCGCAGGCTGGCGGCCCGCTCTGTGGCGCAACGGCTGGCAGAGGAGGTGGGATCCCCTCTGGGTAAGGTGGTGGGCTATCAGGTGCGATTTCACGATCAGGTGCGGGATGACAGCCTGATCAAAGTGATGACCGACGGCATTCTGCTGGCTGAGATTCAGAACGACCGCTTTTTGTCCCGCTATGAGGCGATCATTATCGACGAGGCCCATGAGCGCAGCCTGAACATTGATTTCCTGTTGGGGTACTTGAAGCAGTTGCTGCCGAAACGGCCGGATTTGAAGGTGATCATTACCTCGGCTACCATCGATACGGAGGCCTTTTCGCGCCACTTTGATTCGGCGCCGATCATTGAGGTGTCGGGGCGCACCTATCCGGTTGAGGTGCGCTATCGCCCGTTGGAGGCGGTGGAGGATGATGCGGGCAACCGCTTCGAGCCCACCTTGACCGATGGGATCCTGGATGCGTTGGATGAACTGGCCGCCATCGACCCCTATGGCGATGTGCTGGTGTTTTTGGTCGGGGAGCGGGACATTAAAGAGACGGCTGAGGCGATTCGCAAACGGGGATTGAAAAACACGGAAGTGCTGCCCCTCTATGCCCGCCAGCCCTTGAGTGAACAGCAGAAGATCTTCCAGCCCAACCCCCATAAACGGCGCATTATTCTGGCCACCAATGTGGCTGAAACCAGTCTGACGGTGCCGGGGATTAAATTTGTGATCGATACGGGCTTGGTGCGCATCAGCCGCTACTCGCCCCGGCTCAAGGTGTTGCGTTTGCCCATTGAAAAGATCTCCCAGGCATCAGCAAACCAGCGCAAAGGGCGGTGTGGCCGGGTTTCGGAGGGGGTGTGCATCCGCCTGTACTCAGAGGAGGACTTCCTCGCCCGCCCCCGCTATACCGACCCGGAGATCAAGCGCACGGCGTTGGCCAGTGCCATTTTGCAGATGAAGCAGTTGGGGCTGGGGGAAATTGAGCGTTTTCCCTTTATCGATCCGCCAGAACCCAAGATGGTGCGCGATGGGGAAAAGGCACTGCATGAGATCGGTGCCCTGGATGCGCAGGGACGGCTGACTGCGCTGGGGCGCCAGGTGGCCCGTTTGCCGGTGGATCCCCATTTTGCGCGCATGATTCTGGAAGGGCAGCGCAACAATGTGCTGACTGAGGTGTTGATTGTGGTTTCGGCGTTGTCCATTCAGGATCCCCGGGAGATCAATGAACAGAATCAGGCAGCGGCCCGCACCGCCCACGCCAAATGGAACGATCCACGCTCTGACTTCCTTTTTTTCGTCCATCTGTGGCACTTTTATGAATATCAGAAGCGGCATCTGAGCCAAAACAAACTACGCAAACTGTGCCGCACCAACTTTCTCTCCTTTCTGCGCATGCGTGAGTGGCACGATCTGTTCATGCAGCTGCGGGCTACCCTCAAACAAATGGGCATTGCTGTGCCCGACCCGCACCCTTTAGAAGTCTGTGAAGGCCAGGGTGAGCTCACGGCTCAGCTTTCTGAGCTGCACACGCTGAACCTGCACAAAAGTATTCTTTCCGGCCTGTTGGGCAATATTGGCATGCGCGACGATGAATATACCTATGTCGGTGCCCGCAACAGCCGGTTTTACATCCATCCCAGCTCCGTGCTGTTCAAGCACAAGCCCAAGTGGCTGGTTTCTGCCGAACTGGTCGAGACCACCAAGTTGTGGGCACGCACCAATGCACCCATCGATGTACGCTGGATCGAGCCATTGGCCCAGCATCTGATCAAGCGCAGTTGGCAGGATCCCCATTGGGAGGCCAAGCGGGGACAGGTGGGTGCCTATGAGAATGTGACCCTGTATGGTTTGCCGCTGGTGAATCGGCGCAAGGTGAACTATGGGCGGATCAATCCGATGGAGGCGCACAAGATCTTCTTGCAGGCTTTGGCGGCAGGGCAGGTGCGCACACGGGTGCCAGCCATTGTCCACAATGAAAAGCTCAAGCGGCGGATCCGTCGTCTGGAGCATAAAATCCGCCGCCCTGATCTGCTGGTGGAAGAGGCCGTGCTTTATGATTTTTATGCCCGCCTCATCCCTGAGTCTGTCTATAGCCAACCGGCGTTTGAAAAGTGGTATCGCAGTCTGGATAAAGCGGTGCAGCAGAAACTGTTTTTGCGCCAGGAGGATCTGCTCAAACGCCAGCCGGAGACGGATTGGGAGCGGGATTTTCCCGATCAAGTGGTCATCGACAACCGCCTGCCGTTGCAGGTGCGTTATCGTTTTGCACCAGGGGAGGTGCGCGATGGGGTGACCTTTCGTATCCCCATTGAGGCGTTGAGCTGGTTGGAGGAGAGCCGGTTTGATTTCCTGACACCGGGATTATTGCCCGAAAAAGTCGTTGCCTACTTGAAGGCCTTGCCGGGTGGGTTACGCAAGCGTCTGGTGCCGGTGCCCCAGAGCGCGCGGCAAATCGCTGCACGCATGGATCCGGACAGCGGCGAGGGGTTTAGGGTGCAGCTGCGCCGAGGTATTCAGCGTATATTGGGCGAAGAAATCGATGATAAACTTTTTGAAAATATAAGCTTGCCGGATTATCTTAAACCTAAGTTTGAGGTTGTGGATCGCCAGGGCAAGGTGATCGCCCAGGGTGAAAAACTGGCGGATTTGCGTCAAACCCTGAAAGCGAAACTGGAGCGTGCTGTACAGCAGCAGGCTGGTGAATCGCCGCTGTGGCAGCAGTTTGAGCAGGATCTACCTGTGGTCAGTGAGCGTAAGGTGGGCCGACAGACCTTTGTGGTTTATCCTGCGTTGCAAGCGACGCCGGAGGGTGTGCGGCAGGTAGAGCTCAGCCAGCGTCAGGAGGCGGAGGCAGTCCATGCCGAAGGGGTGCTGGCGCTTTTGCGCTATCAGCTGCGGGATCAATACAACTATCTGATGAAAAAACTGCCCCTGCAGCGTGCCTGTTTGATCTATGCCCCCTTCGGCAGCTGTGAATCCTTGACCAATCAGTTGATCATGCGGGCGCTGCGTGCCTGTGTGCCGGATTATGCACAGATTCGCACGGTGGCGGCTTTTACAGCGGCGTTAGCACAGGCGCGCCAGTGCTGGATTGAGCGCGCCCAGCATCTGGCGCAGCAGCTCAATACGTTGATGCGTCGCTATCAGCAGGTGCGCAAGCGGCTTAAAGGCGGCAGCCCCCACTGGCTGGAATCATTGCAGGATATGGGCCGCCAGTTGGATGAGTTGGTGTTTACCGACTTTGTGCAACAGATCCCTGACCCCTGGTTTGACCGCTTACCGGTCTATCTCCAAGGGCTGGAAAAGCGTCTTGAACGCCTGGCGCTCAATCCCCAAAAAGATTTTGATGCGTTGCGCACCATACGAGAAGCGGAAGCCTTGGTGACGCAGGCCCGCACCCGCTACGGCGACACGCCGGCGGTGCAGGATTTGCGCTGGCAACTGCAGGAGTTACGGTTGCAGTTGTTTGCGCCGGGTATTAAGACGCTGCAGCCGGTATCGCTCAAACGTATCGAAAAAGCGGTGTCTGCGTTGCGACAGGCATAGGGGTTTCTGGTAAAGTGTATGCTTTGATTTCGTAATCAGCAAAGGAGATATGTGATGGGTCAATTAACCTGGAAACACTGGATTGCCGTAGCCAGTGCAACTTTATTATTGAGTGCCTGTGGGCAGTCAGGAGATGGGCAGAACGCGCAAGAGCCTACCGCTGCCGCCACCCAGGTGACTGCCCCTGAGAAACCCGCAGCACCGGCTGCTTCTGAGGCCAAACCTGAGACAGCAGCACAGCAGGTACAAACTGAAGCGGCGCCTGGAGCGATGGGGGCCAAAGCGGTGCCCGATCAGCCTGCCGCGCCAGCCAACAAAGGGGCTGAGATTTATGCACAATGTGTCGGTTGTCATGGCCCGACAGGCGGCGGCGGTGTGGGACCGCGTTTGGCCGGCCAGCCGGCAGAGAAGCTGATCGAAAATTTGCAGGCCTATAAGGCGGGCAAGACGGTCGGGCCGCAAACGGCGATGATGGCGCCTATAGCGCAAGCTATGTCCGATGAAGATATTGAAGCCGTCGCACACTATATCGCCGAAAACTTCAAATAAGTTTCTTGAAGCTCAGGTAGCTTGAATCCCGGCATTCGCCGGGTTTTTTGTGCCTTTACAGCGGGGCGCAATAAGCGTAGCCTTGCAGGCGGTATAATGACAAAATCGCTTAGAGTACGAAAATAAAACAGTGTGGAGAGTGAGCTATGGACATACCCGCTAACTATGTCAGTGGTGTTAATACGTTCTTTATCCTGATGGGGGCCATTCTGGTCTTTTTCATGCATGCCGGCTTTGCCTTTTTGGAAGTGGGTACGGTTCAGCATAAGAATCAGGTTAATGCTTTGTCCAAAATTATCACGGATTTTGCCGTCTCCACCCTCGCCTATTTCTTTGTCGGTTTTGGTGTGGCCTATGGCGTCTTCTACGGCTTCGACATGCAGAAGCTCATGGAAGATATGACCACCATGAATGGTTATGAGTTGGTTAAGTTCTTCTTTTTGCTGACTTTTGCCGCGGCGATTCCAGCGATTGTGTCGGGTGGGATTGCAGAGCGTGCCCGTTTTTGGCCGCAGTTGGCCGCGACGTTTTTCCTGGTGGCGCTGATCTACCCTCTCTATGAAGGGATGATCTGGAATGGGAACTTTGGCTTCCAAGCCTGGTTGGAAAGGACCTTTGGTGCTGGTTTCCATGATTTTGCCGGATCCATGGTGGTTCATGGCATGGGCGGCTGGATCGCGTTAGCGGCGGTCCTGTGGTATGGCGCGCGACATGGCCGTTATGATAAACATGGACAGATGAAATTTGTCCATCCACCGTCCAGCATCCCTTTTCTGGCATTGGGTGCGTGGATTCTCTGCGTCGGTTGGTTTGGCTTTAATGTGATGTCGGCACAAACAGTGGATGCCATTGCCGGGGTTGTGGCCTTGAACTCGCTGATGGCGATGGTGGGGGGAATCATTGCCGCAACAGCGGTTGGCAATAAAGACCCTGGTTTTATCCATAATGGGCCGCTGGCAGGTCTGGTGGCCATCTGTGCCGGTTCGGATATCGTCAATCCTTTGGGTGCTTTGGTCATCGGGTTGGTGGCAGGCTGGCTCTTTGTTAAAACCTTTACCCTGGCTCAGAACAAGTGGCGGATTGATGATGTATTGGGTGTATGGCCATTGCATGGTCTGTGCGGGGTATGGGGGGCATTGGCGGCCGGTATATTTGGTCTTGAGGCATTGGGCGGCTTAGGTGGCGTCAGCTTCATGGCACAACTGGTGGGTGTCGCAGTGGGCGTATCCATTGCTTTTATTGGCGGCTGGTTGGTCTACGGCGTACTGAAGCGCACGGTGGGGATCACACTCTCAGAAGAAGAGCAATATGAGGGAGCGGACTTGTCAATTCACCGTATTCGTGCCAACCCGCCGAGTGAGTTGTAAGTTGGTATAATTCCGCCAAATTGAATCGAACGGGCCGCATCAGCGGCCTGTTTGCGTTTTAGGAGACATGCCTTTGAAAAGCCTGACACCTGATACCCTGTATCGCGCCACCCATTTTGACCAGGACCCGCGCCAGCAGCCTTGTGACATTATCGACTACATGCGGCGGGTGCATCCGCGCGCCTTTCAGTCATTGAGCTTTGGTTTGCACTTGAAGCGCAATCAGAACCATATCTTTGTGCTGGGCGAGCCGGGGGTGGGGCGCATCGGCATGGTCAAGGCGGTGCTACAGCAAGCCGCCGCACAACGTCCTGTGCCGGATGATGTGGTGTTGGTGTCCGATTTTTCCGCGCGCAATCAAACCCGCTACCTCTACTTTCCCGCCGGGCAGGGACGGGCGTTCAAAGAAGCGGTGGAGTCCTTTATCGCTCAGCTCAAGACCCAGTTACCTATCCTGTTCGATGGGGTGGCCTACCAGCGGCGTAGCCATGAGCTGGAGCTGGAATTGAAGGAGAAGCAAGAGGCCGTCCTGAAGCCCGCTTTTGAGTTGGCGAAAAACTTGGATGTGGAGATCAATCAGGCGGATAACAGCTTTATGCTTTATGCCCGCTATGAGGGCGAACTCTATCGTCTGAGTGAGCTGAAGGCCAAGGATGAGGCCCTCTATGCCCGTTTCGAAAAGGCGATTGCGGAGGTGGAGAAGGCGTTGAATGAGGCCTTGAGCCACTTTCCCCAACTGCAGCATGCCTATCTGGAAGCGGGTAAGGCGCTGAATACGGAGACCGCCCTGGCGCATATCACCCCCTTGATTGAAAAGCTCCAGGCCCGCTTTGGCGGGCGTCAGGCGGTGCGGGATTATCTGGATGATCTGAAGAAGGCGGTGATTGCGCGGTTGCACCTGTTCTGGGATCAAAACAGTGATGAGGTCACCACATTCACGCCACAGACCAGTCTGGATGAGCTGATTCAAGAACAGCAGGGCATGGCGGTGTTCGGGGTCAATCTGTTGGTGGACAACAGTGAACGCCCCCATGCGCCGGTGATCTACGAGGACAATATCACCCTAGCCCGTCTGTTCGGTTACACCATTCATGCCCATAGCCAAACCAGTAGTGGGGATACCCTGGCGTTGGCCATGAACCATCAGGCGGGGCTGCTGCAGCAGGCCCATGGCGGTTATCTGATGCTGCCGGTGGAGAAAGTGCTGGCGGAGATGGCCTTGTGGAATAGCCTCAAGGCGGCTTTGGTGGGTAAAAAACTCAGTTTCAGTATTCCTCAGGACAACCAGATGGTGCCCTATCATCTGCCGGACTTTCCCCTTGAGCTGACGCTGGTGCTGATTGGAGAACCGGCCCACTTTTATGCGCTCCAGGCGCTGGACAGTGAGTTTGAAAGCTTGTTCAAGGTCCAGGTGGAGTTTGAGAGTGAGCTGGCGCGCACAGCGGAACATGAACAGGCGCTGGCGGCGCGGCTGGCGGATGAGGTGGCGCGCTGGAACGATCTGCCCATGTGTGTGGACGCCCTGGAGCGGATTGTGGAGTATGCCGCCCGCTTGGCGGAGGATCAGCAGCGGCTGTATACCAATAAAGCCAGGCTGCGGGATATGATGGCTGAAGCCAACGCTTGGGCCCGGGCCCATGGCCGTACGCAGGTTACCCGCGAGGTGGTGGAGGCCGCCATTGAACAGCGCGCGTTTCATACGGGACTGGTGGAATATTATTACCATCGGGCGATTACGGATGACCAGGTGTTGCTGGATCTGGTGGGAGAGCGTATCGGTCAGGTCAATGGCTTGACGGTCATCGACATCGGTAAGCATCCCTTTGGCCAGCCGGTGCGCATTACCGCGCAGGCATCAGCCGGGGATGAAGGGGTGGTGGACATCGAGCGGGAGGTGGACATGGCCGGCCCCATCCACAGCAAAGGGGTATTGATCCTCTCAGGCTATCTGATGGGGCGCTATTTACAGGAAAAGAATTACGGCTTTTCCGCTTCCGTGGTTATGGAGCAAACCTATGAAGGGGTGGAAGGCGACAGTGCTTCATCGGCGGAGTTGCTGGCCTTGATTTCGGCGCTGGCCCAGGTGCCGCTGCGCCAGGATCTGGCGGTGACCGGTTCGGTCAATCAATTTGGTGAGATCCAGCCGGTGGGCGGAATCAATGAGAAGATTGAGGGCTTTTTCAAAATTTGTCAGCAAAAGGGGTTGACCGGCCAACAGGGAGTGATCATGCCTTCCGCCAATGTGCGTCATCTGATGCTGGCAAAAAGTGTACGGAATGCGGTTGCCGCAGGCGACTTTCATCTTTACGCCATCGATACGATTGACGAGGCCTTGGCGTTGATGAGCGGCTCTCCAGCCGATGCGGTGCACCAAAAAGTGTTGCAACGCCTCAAGTTGTGGCAGGAAAAAGCTCAGGAAGAGGATTGACGGCGTTTCCAGGCGCGAACCACATGCCAGCGCCAGAACAGTTGAATGGCCACATAGCTGATGGCGCCCAAGATGAATCCCACCACCACACTGCCCAGATAGAGGGGTTCACCGATCTGGGTCAGTAAGGTGGCAAGCTTGTCCGGATCCATACTCCACTCCACTTGCTGAGCTTCACAGCCCAGTATCCAACAGCCCACCCGATAGTTGAAATAGAAAATAGGGGGCATGGTCAGGGGGTTGCTGATCCATACCAGCACCACGCTCAGAGGTAAATTGGCGCGCAGGACAATCGCGGTGAGGGCCGCTGCGATCATCTGCCAGGGGATGGGGATGGTCATCCAGAACAGGCCGATAAAAAATGCTTTGGCCACCGCATGGCGGTGTAGATGCCAGATGGCAGGATTGCCCAACCACTTGCCCAGCCAGCCTAAGCTCTTGTGCTTGCGAATTTTGTCAGGATGTGGCGTATATTTCTTAAACAGTTTACGGGGCACAGTACCTTACCATGATCTGTGTGGGGGCAGCCGGGTGGCTGCTGGGCTTACTGATCAGTTTCTTGTGGCCAAATCAGCTGCTGTGGTGGGGGTTGGCAGCGATTGTGGCTATTTTACTGGCAGGCCTGCGGTCAATGCAAAAACTGCGTTGGGGCGGTGGGGGGCTGCTGGCCGGACTGGGCTGGGGGCTGTTCTGGGTTGCTTACCAGGCGCCTTTACCCCAGGCGGAGCAAGGCGGCCTGTGGTCTGCGGAGGTGGTGTTTACGCAGCCTGTCAGCCGCAGGCAGGATCATTGGGTGGCGGAGGTGCGCCTGCTGCGGCTACAAAAACTCGGGGAGACGGATTGGCAAGCGGTCAATGCCAAAGTGCGCCTGAGCGCTTGGAAAGAGATGGCGCAACATTGGCAGCCCCGTGCCGGGACGCGTTGGCGCGTGCGGGTACGACTCAAACCGATTCATGGTTGGGTCAATTTTTATGGCTTTGACTATGAGCGCTGGGCTTTTGCCAGAGGACTTCAGGCACGGGCTTCGGTGGTGTCCAGCCAGACGCCTGAACGCGTAGGACAACAGTGGACGCTGGGGGTGGTGCGTCAAGCATTTGCCGAACAGATTGCCACCCTTTGGCGGGACAGTCCATTCGCCGGTATCTATGATGCGTTGAGCTATGGGGAGCGGGGGGCGATGACCCAAGCTCAGTGGCAGCTGTTTCGGCAGACGGGGACAGTGCATCTGATGGCCATTTCCGGGCTGCATATGGGGCTGGCGGCGGCATTGAGTTATGGTCTGCTGTTCTGGTTGTGGCGGTTTTTGCCTCCAGTGCAGCGGCTGGTGGCCCGGCCTCACTTTGCCGTATGGGGCATGTGGCTGGTGGTAAGCGGTTATGGTGTGTTGTCCGGCTGGGCGGTGTCGGCCCAACGGGCATGGATTATGGTGGTGTTGGTCGGCCTGCTTGTGCTGTGGCGGCGCAACTGGCACCCCTGGGCGCTGTTGGCGCTAGCGGCCTGGTTGGTGACCCTGATTCATCCACCCAGTGTGCTGAGCGTTGGTTTTTGGCTCTCCTTTACCGCTGTGGCGCTGATTTTTACCCAGATTTTTGCGGCCCCTTTCACGGCATGGCCACGCTGGCGCCAGCTGGTGTGGCTGCAGCTCGTATTAATGGTGGGGCTGATGCCCTTGTCGCTGCTTTTTTTGCACCATCATGCTGGACTGAACGCCTGGGTAAACCTGCTGTTGGTGCCTTTGCTGCCGCTGCTGCTGGTATTACTGGTGCTGAGTGCCGTTACTGCGCTGCTGTGGAGGGAGGGGGCGCAGAGGCTTGTGCAGTTCCAAGATGGCATCTGGCAGGCGATCATGCAGCTGCTGGAGCGTGTGGCCAGTTGGGACGGAGGGCTCAGCATTGCCGTCCCCGTCATGGCTGCATCAGCCGCCAGCGTATTGATTGTCTGGCTATTATGGCGTTGGCCGATCAAAGGTCTGGGCGCAGCGGTGCTGGTGGTGATTGCTCTGGTGAGTTGGCCGAATTCGCTTAGGCCGCCTCCGGGGCAGGTGTGGGTGACGGTGTTGGATGTCGGGCAGGGACAGGCCATCGTGGTGGAGACTGCCAACCGGGTACTGGTGTATGATGTGGGGCCGCGCTGGGGGCCAGTGGATGGCGGTGAGACAGTCTTAGCCCATTTGCGCGGACACGGCTGGAGGCGGGTTGATGTGGCGATTCTCTCCCATGATGACCGGGATCATACGGGTGGGTGGCCGACCCTGCATCAGGGAATAGGGGTTCACCGTGTCTATGCGGGCCAGCCGGAGCGGATGGCAGCCTGGCCCTGTGATGCTCGGTGGCAGTGGGATGGGGTTATGTTTGAATTGATGCAGCCGGCAGGACATTGGCGCAAAGATAACGATCGTTCGTGTGTTTTGCGTATTCAGGTGGGGCAAACAGCCATGATTGTTTCAGGAGATTTGAGCCGTCGGGCGGAGCGGGCTTTGATCGAACAGGGCAGGCCGGTGTCTGCGGCGTTGATGGTGGCCGGGCACCATGGCAGCGCCACTTCCAATGGTGATGCCTGGCTGGATGCGGTGGCACCGCAACAGGTGGCGGTTTCAGCCGGTTATCGCAATCCTTTCCGTCAGCCGGCAGCTGCGGTCAAGGCCCGTTGGTTGCGCCGCAAGTTGCCGGTTCACTGTACCGGTTGTGATGGGGCGCTGTGGTATGTGCTGGATGCGCAGGGTGTCCGCTTGCATGCGCGGGCCAGGACGCTGCGCCATACTGCCTACCGCCATCGATGTGAGGGTCATCTGCCATGAGCTGGCCTGGTTGGTGGCAGCAAACCCGTGCCTGGCCGACCCGTCTCCTGTCCCCTCTGGGCCGGGCCGTCTGCAGTATCGCCCGCCAACGGCGGCGGCAGTTTGAGCAGGCGTTTATGCCCACTTTGCCCACGGCGGTGATTGTGGTGGTGGGTAATGTTACCGTGGGCGGCAGCGGCAAGACGCCGTTGATTATGCGCCTGGGGGAAGCGTTGGCGCAGGCGGGTATTGCCTATGGCATTGTCAGCCGGGGGTATGGTGGTAAGGCCGCAGACTATCCCCTGGCTGTGCGCGCTGATTGTGATCCCGGTGTCTGTGGGGATGAGCCGTGTCTGTTGGCGCGGCGATTGGGTGTGCCTGTTGTGGTGGCGCCGCAACGGATGGCGGCGGTGGCGCATCTGCTGCAGACCCATCCCCAGGTGCAGGTGATCCTGAGCGATGATGGCTTGCAGCATTTTGCCCTGCCCCGAGACCTGGCGGTGGTGGTGGCGGATGGGCAGCGAGGCTTTGGCAATGGTCACTGTCTGCCGGCAGGGCCGTTGCGTGAGCCTCTGGCTGTATTGGATACAGTGGATTTTCGCCTGTGCAACGGTGTATCCGAGGATCCGCGCCTGGTGGACTGGCCGGTGATGCGGTTGCAGCCGCAGTATTGGGTCAATCCCCAAGGAGAACAGCAACCTTTGACAGCTTTCTGCAACCGGCCGGTTAACGCTTTGGCCGGGATTGGCAATCCCCAACGCTTTTTCGATCAGCTGGTGGCACTGGGTATTCGGCCGCTACGCACATGGGCCCTGCCGGATCATGCTGCACCAGCACTGATAGAAAAAACGGTGGCGGAAGGCGGGATCTGGCTGATGACGGAAAAGGATGCGATAAAATGCCCTGATCGAGATAATGTCTGGGCGCTGGTGGTGCGCCCTCAATTGCCGTCGGCCTGGCTGAACGCATGGTTGGATGCTGTCAAAACAAGACTCAAGGTTAAATATGAATCCTAAGTTGTTGGAAATACTGGTCTGTCCACTGACAAAAACCCGTCTGGTCTATGATCGCGACAAGCAGTGGCTGGTCTCCACTGCGGCCAAGCTGGCCTATCCCATTCGCGAGGATATCCCGGTTCTCCTGGTGGATGAGGCCATTGAGCTGGATGAAGAGACGGTTGAGACCTATCGGCAGCGTAAGAAATGAGCTTCAAGGTTATCATACCCGCTCGCTATGCCTCAAGCCGCTTGCCGGGGAAAGTGCTGGCGGATGTGCACGGTCGGCCGCTGGTGCAGTGGACCTGGGAGAATGCCTGTCGCAGCGGGGCGGAGACCGTGGTGATCGCCACGGATTCGGACCGAGTGCGCGCTGTGTGTGAGGCTTTTGGCGCTCAGGTGTGCATGACGGCAGACACCCATGATTCCGGCACCGAGCGGCTGGCGGAGGTGGTGGTGCAGTTGGGCTGGCCAGAGGAGGCCATAGTGGTGAATGTCCAGGCGGATGAACCGCTGCTGCCGCCCCAGTTGGTGGAACAGGTGGCCGCGGGCTTGGCGGCGGATTCGGCGGTGCCCATGGCCACCCTGTGTGAGCCGTTTGCCTCCATGAATCAGGTACTGGATCCCAATACGGTCAAGGTGGTGCGCGATTGCCGGAATCACGCCATAACCTTTTCCCGGGCACCCGTGCCTTGGGATCGGGGAGCGAGGTTTGAACGGGGCCAGATGCAGGGGGCGCCGTTGACGGCTTATCGGCGTCATATTGGTCTATATGCCTATCGGGCCGGATTTCTGCCCCGATATGTGGCCTGGCCGCCGTGTGAATTGGAGCGTTTGGAAAAGTTGGAGCAGCTACGGGTGCTCTATCATGGCGAAAAAATTTTGGTGCTGGATGCGTTGATGGACGCAGGCATCGGCGTGGATACGCCCGATGATCTGGCAGCGTTGCGCGCCCATTTGCGATCATGTGGCTAAAGCTGTTCACGGCCCTGCTGGTGGCCGCCTTTCTCTATTATCTGGTGCGTCATCGCCTGCGTCAGCGGCGGCTGGAAAAGGCCGGGTTGCCGATCCCGCAGCAAAGCGGGATGCGCCCCATTACGATTTTGGCCCTGCTGATGCTGGGGATGTATCTGGGGTATCTGCTGTTTTATCTGCTGACCCGCTGACCTTCTGTTCCATGCGATAGACAAAGGCCAACAGGGTGGCCACCGCCTGATAGAGTTCCGGGGGGATCTCCGCATCCAGCTCCACCTGACTGAGCAGCTGCACCAATGCTGGATCCTGCATAATCGGCACGCCCGCCTGGCGGGCCAGCGCTATGATCTGTTCAGCAAGGTAACGCTCCCCTTTGGCGATTACGCGGGGTGCGCCCTGTCCCTCGTATTTGAGGGCAACGGCCTTGCGTTTGTCTGCGTGCTGATTACTCATACATATGCCTTAATGGTTCGTACTGGTTGTACGCGGTTGGCCAGCGGCTGTGGACTGAAATGGATGCTGGCATTGCCCAGTTGGGCTTGCAGGGTTTCCAATTCTGCTTCCAGGCGCTGTTGTAGCTGGGGGTTAGGCGTCCATAAGCGCAGGGAAAGCGGGCTGTCGGGCGACCAGGTGATCAGGGCCTCCAATAAGCCGCTGTGTTTCAGGTCTAACTGCAGGAGCGCCTGCCATGGCTCTGTTGCCTGCCATTGGGGTTGGGGCGGACGAAACCATACCTGGGCATGGGCGATGGGGCTTTGGGGCGCAAACCATAAGGGAAAGCCAAACCAGTCGTTGTTCAGGTTATTGAGCTGATGCTGCTCGATATGGCGCAGCAGGGCACTTAGGGCGCGGATTTCTGTTTTGTTTTCCTTAGGCATCTGGCGGAGTAACTGCAAGAGAACCGCTTTCATATCTTGCGTGGGCACCGCCCCCTTTGCCAGGCGATTCTCCAGCAGCACGCCGCTGTTTTTCAGTTTTCCGGGCAGGGTCTTGTCAGTAAGTTGCCTGATCTCTTTAATAAGCACCTTGCCCATTTGGGTGATCAGGGGGGCGAGGGATGCCGCAGCCGTGGTTTGAGCGTTGCTGAGCAGGCTGCTCAACTGTGCCAAGGCGTGTTGTGGCGGCAGTTGAGGCGCAGGTGACAACAGACGGTTGGAGGCGGCTGTTTCCTGCGTTACCGGTTGCAGTTGCAGCTGCCATTGACCGTTTTGCACCTGAACTTTAAAGGTATAGGATTGACCGACCTGTAACGGCAGCGTGGTGCGGGCCGTCAGGGTCTGCTGGTTAATCTGCAGTGTGGCTTGATTTCCGTCAAGGGATACCACTTTAGCATTGATCAGTGTCCCGGGTATCAGCGCCAGGCGCTGCGCCACCTGGGGAGACAGGGGAAGCGATTGGGCCGGGGTGATGAGCGGTGAGAGCGCCATTTATCCTACGGTCATCAGGGATTGTATGGATGCGCCGAAATACAGCCATAACAGTCCGGCTGCACCCAGATAAGGTCCAAAGGGAAATTGTTGTTCCCCTTTCCCGAACAGGCGGGCGGTCAGTTGAATGACAATAGCGCTGAAGGCCGATAAGAGGATCAACCCCGGCAGGGCTTCTACACCAAACCAGGCGCCCAGGGCCGCGAGCATTTTGAAATCCCCATATCCCATCCCTTCCTTGCCGGTGAGTAATTTGAACAGCCAGTAGACGCTCCATAGAATCAGATAGCCCAGCGCCGCGCCCCAGACAGCGCTTTCCAAGGAAGTAAACACGGCTTGTGTATTGGCCAGCAGTCCTAACCACAGTAGCGGATAGGTGAGCGCATCCAGCAAGAGTTTATGTTCCAGGTCAATGATCACCAACAACAGAACCAGCCAGCTAAACAGCAGGGCCAGCCCACCGGTCAGCGTCAGGCCAAAGTGCCACACGGCTGCGACACTCAGCAGGGCGGTGCTCAGTTCGATCAATGGATAACGCAGGGAAATAGGCTGACCACAAGCGTGGCAGCGGCCTTTGCTCAGCAGATAGCTGAATAGGGGAATGAGGCGGTACCAGGGAAGGGTCGTCTGGCACTGAGGGCAAGCGGAGCGGGTGTTGAAGGTCCACAGCGGCGGCGGTTCCCGGCCTTCATATTCGGCGATCAATTTGCGGGGCAGACGCCAGCTGAGCATGGAGAAAAAACTACCCATGACCAGACCCAGCAAACCGGC
>DQVN01000039.1 GCA_015661715.1 Sulfurivirga caldicuralii | reverse complement strand
TGGGCTGGTCCGGGCCGGTATTCGCCATCTCTGCTGCCGAGCGGCGGGGGACGGATGCGTTGGTCAAAGCAATTGCCGAAGCGCTCAGTCAGCGTCAACGAGAAGCGCAGGCCGATGCGGCTGCAAGCGAACGAGAGGGCCATTATGATCCAGCGTGATCGTTTGCCCCACAGCCGCCGTTGGGTGGTCAAGATCGGCTCCAGCCTGCTGACCAATGATGGACGCGGGCTCAATCTGCCGGCTATTCATGACTGGGTGCGGCAGATGGCGGCCTTGCGCGACCAGGGTGTGGAAGTGTTGGTGGTCTCATCCGGCTCGGTGGCGGAGGGGATTAAGCGTTTGGGCTGGTCAAGCCGTCCTGCTGAGCTGAGTAAGCTGCAGGCGGCGGCTGCGGTAGGGCAGATGGGGCTGGTATGGGCTTATGAAGAGGCCTTCAGCCAGCACAGCTACCATACTGCGCAAGTCCTGCTGACCCATGCGGATCTGTCCGATCGTCAACGCTACCTGAATGCACGCAATACCTTAAGAACCCTATTGGATCACCAGGTGGTGCCGGTTATCAATGAGAATGACACGGTGGTCACCGACGAGATCCGCTTTGGCGACAATGACACTCTGGCCGCCTTGACGGCCAATCTGGTGGGGGCGGATGTGCTGGTGATTCTGACCGACCAGCATGGGCTCTATAATGACAATCCGCGCACCAATCCCAATGCCCAGTTGCTGCATGAAGTAAAAGTCAGCGATCCGGCCATAGAGCAGATGGCCAGCCCGGAAGGCGGGGCGCTGGGGCGGGGTGGCATGTACACCAAGGTGATGGCGGCCAAGCGGGCAGCTCGCTCTGGAACCGCCACTCTGATTGCTTCAGGGCGAGAGAAGGATGTTTTGCTGCGTCTGCATGGTGGTGAGCTGCTGGGCACCTTGTTGGTACCGGACTTGGAACCCTTGTCTGCGCGGAAACGCTGGATTGCCGGTCAGCTTCAGGCGCGTGGCACCCTGCATTTAGATGCGGGGGCCGCGCGGGCTGTGCGTGCTAAAGGTGTGAGTCTGTTGCCGGTGGGCGTGACTCAGGTGGATGGCGATTTTCGTGCGGGCGATGTGGTGGTGTGTGTAGATCCAGCAGGTCGGGAAGTGGCCCGGGGGCTGGTCAATGTCAGCGCCGAGGATGCGCAGCGCATTGTCGGTTGTACCACAGAGCAAGTACGCGCCCTATTGGGTCATGAGGCGGATGAAGAGCTGATCCATTGTGACAATCTTGTGGTCACAGACTGAAAAAATCTCTTGACCTTCTTGAAAGCTGTTTAAAGATCCCCATAAGTGGCTTGACTGTGATGGCATGCTGACTACAATTTGTTAGCACTCGATTGAGGTGACTGCTAACAACCGTGTTCGGCTCATGAATTCAACAAAAGGAGAGGTGACAATGGCAATCAAACCATTACATGATCGTGTGATCATTCGTCGTATGGAAGAAGAGGAAGTGACAGCCGGTGGGATTGTCCTACCTGATACTGCCAAGGAAAAGCCCTTGAAGGGAGAAGTGGTGGCTGTGGGGCCAGGTAAGGTGGCTGACAATGGCCAGACCATCCCCATGAATGTGAAGGTGGGCGATACCGTGCTGTTTGGCAAGTTTGCCGGTCAGGACATCACCGTGGATGGCGAAGAGCTGCTGGTGATGCGTGAAGACGACATTGTGGCCATTGTTGAGTAATAAACAGGTTTAACAGAAATAAAAGGAGTGGGAGCTATGTCTGCCAAGGAAGTGAAGTTTGGTTTTGATGCGCGTGAGCGTATGGCTGAGGGTGTGAACATCCTGGCCAATGCGGTAAAGGTGACTTTGGGTCCGAAAGGGCGCAATGTGGTGCTGGAAAAGTCTTTTGGCGCGCCTGCGGTTACTAAGGACGGTGTCTCCGTTGCCCGTGAAATCGAGCTGGAAGACAAGTTTGAAAACATGGGCGCGCAGTTGGTGAAGGAGGTAGCGTCCAAGACCAACGATGAAGCCGGTGATGGGACCACTACCGCAACCGTATTGGCGCAGGCCATTGTGCGTGAAGGAATGAAAGCGGTGGCTGCGGGTATGAACCCGATGGATCTGAATCGTGGTATTCACAAGGCCGTCAATGCGCTGGTGGATGAAATCAAAGCCATGGCTAAGCCGTGTGATACCAAAGCCTCTATCGCTCAGGTGGGCACCATCTCTGCCAACAATGATCCAGAAATCGGTAACCTGATTGCCGAGGCCATGGACAAAGTGGGCAAAGAAGGTGTCATCACCGTTGAGGAGGGCAACAGCCTGGAGGACGAACTGGAAGTGGTTGAAGGGATGGAGTTCGACCGCGGTTATCTGTCTCCATACTTTGTTACCAACCAGGAGAAGATGACAGCCGAGTTGGACAATCCCTATATCCTGCTGCACGATAAGAAGATCAGTAATATCCGCGATCTATTGCCTATTCTGGAGGCAGTTGCCCGCCAGAATCGTCCGTTGTTGATCATCGCTGAGGATGTGGAAGGTGAAGCGCTGGCCACACTGGTGATCAACAATATGCGTGGTATTGTCAAGGTGGCAGCCGTCAAGGCGCCTGGCTTTGGTGAGCGTCGTAAAGCCATGTTGCAGGACATCGCTGTGCTCACAGGCGGTACAGTGATCTCTGAAGAGCTGGGCATGACGCTGGAAGGCGCATCCATCGATGATCTGGGACAGGCGAAGCGTGCGGTGATTGGTAAAGACAGCACCACCATTGTTGATGGCGCTGGATCTAAAGATGATATTGAGGCGCGTGTTGCCCAGATCAAAGCGCAGATTGAGCAGACCACTTCCGAATATGATCGCGAGAAGTTGCAAGAGCGTCTGGCCAAGTTGGCCGGTGGTGTTGCGGTCATCAAGCTGGGTGCTGCAACCGAAGTAGAGATGAAAGAGAAGAAAGACCGCGTGGAAGACGCCCTGAACGCCACCCGCGCTGCGGTTGAAGAAGGTATTGTACCGGGTGGTGGTGTGGCCCTGATCCGTGCCAAGTCTAACGTGATTGACAAAGTAAAAGGTGATAACCAGGATCAGGATGTGGGCGTTGAGATTATCATGCGCGCCATTGAAGAACCGCTGCGCCAGATCGCTTTCAACTGCGGACTGGAAGGTTCTGTGGTGGTCAATAAGGTGGCAGAAGGTGAAGGCACCTTCGGCTTTAATGCGGCAACAGAAGAGTATGGTGACATGCTGGAGATGGGCGTCATTGACCCGGCCAAAGTGACCCGTACAGCGTTGCAGAATGCAGCCTCTGTTGCCGGCTTGTTGATTACCACCGAAGCCATGGTGGCTGAGAAGCCCAAGCCAGAGACACCTGCACCAGCTGCCGGTGGAGACATGGGTATGGGCGGCATGATGTAAACCGCAGACGGTTATCCGTTAACCGCTTAAGTTCAAACCCCGCAGGGCCTTGTGCCCTGCGGGGTTTTTTGTTTGGTAATTCTCCACTAATCTAGACAAATCCAGTAGGATTTGAAAGTAGATTGGGTTGCCTTGTTAAAAGGGGTGACTGATAATATTGCTTATTTATACTTTAATTTTAAAATCCAAGCATCAAGTATGATACTTGGCTTATTTTTTAAGGAGGATAAAATGTACAAGTTTTTTGAAATGTTATCAGCTTTAAAATTTTTGCTTGCTTTATTTGGCGGCATAGTTCTTTTATATGCCCTTATGATTATTGCTTTTTTTCTTAATGAGTTTTTTTGCTCATTGTTGTTCACTGTCAGTGATGGAGTAAGTAATTCAAATTCACCTGGTTTTGAAGAGTCAATTTTGATTGTTGCAATATTTATTGCTGCTTTTGCAATGTATCTGAACCGAAAAAATACGAGTGAAAAGGCAGCGTTGGATGTTTTATACAGATTTGATCAAGATGATAAGCTCGTTAAAGCCAAGAAGGTTTATGGAGCGGTTATGCGAGGAGAGTTATATCTTGAAGAGATTTTTCCGGAGTTGAAGGATGATTGTAGTATATACCATACAGATCATGTTAAGGCTACAATTGTAATAGATGATGAAAAAATGACAGTCAAGGAAGTTTATGATTCCATTATCTATCTTTTAAATTATATGGAAGAAATGGCTTTGGGAGTGCGTGTTGGTATTTACAATTATAAAATTATTCTTGGGGCAAGAAGAAAAGATATAATAAAAATTTATTTTGTATTTGAGGATTTTATTGAAATAGGGATGAGAAAAGAAAAAATAAAAATGTATTCAACCAGTAAGAAAGTTCTTGATAGGATGGCAATTGAAGAAAATAAATATGGAATAGATGAAAGCAGCCCTAAGATGAGGGCAAAATTATATGAACATTTCGAGTGGCTTGTAAAAGAGAGACTTGTAAAGGATGGTAATAGAAGGAATGTTATTTATACAGATTTTCCTTTTTTTTACGAGTTATAACATAAAAAATACGACACCCGCCCACAGGCGGGTGTTTTGCATCTGGCGCAGAATGATGCGCCATGAGCGAGATCAACGACTATCTTAATGCCGTCATTGCGGGTATTCAGTCGCACTTCGGCCCGCGGCTGAGCACCGTCGCCCCTTACCGGCCCGACAGTCTCAGAACCCCCGCCGCGCTGGTGGCCATTGAGCGCATGGAACAGGCGGGCAAAGCTGCAGCGGACGGGCGTTTGCCGCTGGGTGTGAGCGTGGCGGTGCACTGCATCCTTTCCCACAAGACCCCGAATCTGCAGTTGGCGCTGGACAGCTTCGCCACGGAGGTGGCCGTGCTGGCGCAGAACAATTACTGGGAACTGGAATGCGTCAATGATGTTCCGCAGCAGATCGGCATTCTGCCCGGCGAGCTGACGCCGGACATCCACGGCGTGGACAGCCGTGTGGTGCTCTGGGAGCAGCGCATACTGATCGGGCAGGGCATTTATGAATTCGACACCCTGATTGATGAGTTCCACTTTACAGGCCCAGATGGTGAGGAGACCGTCATCCATGTCTGAGTGGATGATTGGCCGTATTGAGGCGCAGAAGTTGGGCGATACGGTGCACCGCCAGCGGAGTTTGATAACGTACGATATTTTTCGCATATTTTGAGAGGCGGTGGCTCTGATCAGGTTAAATTGAAATTGCGAAACAACAACCAGAAAGGAGAGCCACCACCATGAAGAAGGATACACCAAAG
>DQVN01000035.1 GCA_015661715.1 Sulfurivirga caldicuralii | reverse complement strand
GTTCGAGCCTTTACGGCTAAGTGGTTGAGAGAATACAACGAGCAACGCCCTCATGAATCATTGGGGGATGTGCCGCCGGTTGAATACCGGCGGATAAACTTGCAGAATCTCCAGTTTAGGGTGGACCTAAAAAGGGAGGGTTGCATTAGCAATGCGACATTTTTCAAAGTATTTGATCCATTACCAACCGTAGTGAATGGACAGGGAGACTTCCGGATAGATCAGCTCTCCAATGTCGTCTTCCGCCCGTTGTTCTTCTTTGTTTATGTCCGCTTCGGTAACACTGAAAGCGGTTTTTAAGCGGTTGCTAAGGGTATAGTCCACATCAGCTCTGCCGAGGAAATGGGCGCCCAGGTCAAAGCGTACGCCCCAACCTATATGGGTTATATTGCCCCAGCCGATGCCCACATAGGGGGCGAAATTAAAGTCCGCTTTGCCACGGATTTCTCCGGCTTGAACGCTACCGGTGATGGGAGTATCACCAATTGAGAAGGATGCGCTGGCGACAGGTTTGTTTTCAATATTCAGCTCATGCAGGCTTTTGCTGATACCGGCGCTGATGCGGAAGTTATTACTGAAAGGGTGAAAGTCCAGATAGGCACCTATGGCACCGATATCCAGATCCACATCATAATTAATATCGTCAATTTTTTTGCTCTCCGAAATGGT
Organism: Sulfurivirga caldicuralii; assembly: GCA_015661715.1. Taxonomy (GTDB): domain Bacteria; phylum Pseudomonadota; class Gammaproteobacteria; order Thiomicrospirales; family Thiomicrospiraceae; genus Sulfurivirga; species Sulfurivirga caldicuralii_A. The sequence goes on along the minus strand of DQVN01000035.1, from coordinate 5,894 downwards.
CCATTTACTGCCCTGGATTCTGACATTGATCCGATCACTGACCGGTGTGCCCACATAAAGACCCAAGCCGTTTGTACCGCCAACCACGCCAACGCCGATTTGAGCCGCGGCCGGTGTGCTGGCCAGTACACCTGCGCCGATCAGGGCGGAAAGCATCAGGGTATTTTTCATTCGCATCTCCTTATGGATAGATGGATTTTAATTTTTTCTTTTCCTTTGCGGTGGGATCCATTTTATTCAAACCAGCGCTTTTTTTGAGCTGTCGACACAGTCTTTGCCGGATTTGTTCCGCCTGGTGCAGGTCTTCGTCGTGGAAAAGGGCGGTTTGCAGTTGTTGGCGTAAGAAAAGCAGAATTTGATCTGTGGCGGCAGGGTGTTTTAACAGAGCCTGATAAAACGCCGCCAGGGGCATTTGGCAGAGATCGTCAGATTGGCGCAGGTTTTTGCCCGCGGCGGGTGGGTTGGTTCTCGGTTCGGGGCGATGTTTTACGCGCCATAGCCAGAAGGCCAATATTAGGCTGACAAGCGCTAAGAGTGCTGTGGCCAATTGCCAGGGCCATAGGGGTTGAGTGGTTTGGCGGGCATCCGTTGTGGTGGCACTGATGGCCTCAAGGGAAGAGGATGTTTCGCTGCCGGCGACTTCAAGGGTTTTCGCCGTGGTTGCTTGCCAGCGCAGGCGATCGTGGTGCACATCCCACCAAGGGATACGAATAGAGGGCAGGCTCAGTGGGCCCGGTTGGGTCAAGAGCAACGTCCAGCGGTAGGTTTTGCTGCCGGTTAAGCCGGTGGCGCTGCGCTGGGTATTGCTGGTTTCCGGTTCAGTATAGATGCGCACCCCCGGCAATTGGGGCAGTTTGATCTGGGGTAGTTGTTCGCCGCGCACGCCCGCAGCGGTTAGCGTCAGCGTCAGGGTGAAGCTGTCGCCCGTTTTCGGCTGTTGCGGGCCGTTCCAGCGTGCTGTCAGGGTAACCCGGGTGCTGGGCAGCCAGTCATAGCCGTTGGGCCAGGTGGCGGGAATGGGTTTTACCTGGAGGGTAATGGGTGGGGTTTTGCCGCTGATCTGTTTCAGTTTTTGCTTCAGGTAGAGCTGGCCGCTAAAGCCTTGAGGCGATAGGGTGAGGCGGCCGCTGCGCTGGGGAAACAGGGCGTAGTTCCACTCAAATACGGTGTAGCGCGTGCCATTGAGCTGCTTGTGAAAGATATTCTGCTCATCCAAGCGCATGATTTGTGCATCGGCTAAGGCGGGGGGCGCCATGGCGCCGTTGATCAGTTCACCCTGGTAGTAGAGGCGCACCTGATAGTGCACCTGTTGTTGCACATAGGGTTGGGGGGTGTCCACCTGATTGTAGATAAAAAATTCGGGCGCGCGTTCAAGTTGGCTCGGCGCGGGTTTAACCTCTATGGCAATGGGTTCACTCTGATAGGCGCCTAAGGTGATGGCGGGCAGTGTGATCCGGCCGGGGTGACGGGGGGCCAATTGCACCTGCCATTGTTCGAATTTGTTCACCTGGCCATTGTTCATCATCAATTGGGTGTTGCGCTGTTGGCCCAGAATGTGGAAGTGCTTTTCCAGCGGGGTGAAATCCGCTTTAGGGGCAGGTTGGGCCACATCCATTCCTTTCAGGGTTAATGTCAGGGTAAGTATGTCGCCCATTTCCACCTGATGGCGGTCAATGTGTGTCTCCAGGCTGGCCGCATGGGCACTGATCACCGCCAGCATCAGGGACAGGGTGCTGAGGGTTCTCACCATGTCTTGTCCTCCTGACGCTGTTGTGGCTGTTGCTGCAGTTGATATTCAAACTTGCGCTGGAGAAACAGCCCCGGGTTGTCCGGAATCAGTTGCAGCCAGTTTTGTGGTACCTTTTGTTCCGCTGGTGCAATGCGCGGTGCCTGTTGGCCTTCTGACCCGGCAGCATTCATTGCCGGTTTGGTCTGTGTCGTTACGCTATCCATGGATAAAGAGGGGGTCGATTCCATAGGGGTCCCCCTGTTTTTTTGCGCGGCCGATTTTGCCGCCCTGTTTTGACTGGGATTTTGCTGAGATTTTGGCGGTTTTTCCGCTTTTTGGCCCATTTTGGCGGTTTTTTGTGAATTTTGCGCCACAGTTTGCTCTTTTTCCGTCTGGGTCGCCGCTTGGGGAAGTTGTTGGGCTGTGGGGGGGCGGGATGCTTCTTTTGGCTGGATGGTTGCAGGTGGCGTTTGGCGCTGATTCAGTTGTTGGCGCACCCAATGGAGATTGTCCCGGGCTTGAGGAAAGTTCGGCTGTTGTTGCAGGGCCTGTTGCAGCGCTTTTTCTGCGGCTTTGAGCTGGCCCTGCTGAGCTAGCAGCGTGCCCAGGTTGTACCAATCGCGGGCGCTTTTGTCTTGTATTTTCTCCAGGGCGCGGAGGGCTGCTTGTGTGCGCCCTGCTTTGGCGCAGGCGATCCCTTTCCATGCAAGGTTTTCAAACAGATCGCAGGCGCGGCCATAGTGCTGCTGTTGCCACTGGATATAGCCTTGCTGGTCGGGGGTGCGGAACAGATCACGCCAGTCGCTGAGGGTTTTTTCTTCGGCCTGGACAGAAGGGGGCGCGGGCAGCAGCAGGACGGGTAAAAGGACAAAAACCCAGCCCCGACGGAAGACGAAGACACCCAAGAGGGCGATCAACACCACCAGATAGGGCCCCATATCCTGCCATTGGGTCACCGGATGGCCTTGATCATCCACTTGGGCGGCGGCAAAAGGGGGCGTTAGCCGTTCAATGTCGGTATCATCCAGGGTAATGGGGGTCAGGGTCGCATTAAGGTTTTGAGCGAAGGATTTCAATGCATCCCAGTTCAGGCGGGCGAAAATGGTGTGGCCATTTTTATCTTTCAGGTGGTCACCATTGGGCAGGGGGATGGGGGCGCCTTGCGTTGTGCCAACCGCCAGAATGGCCAGCGTATAGCCATGTTGGCTGAAAAAGCGTTCGAGCGCGTCTTGATGGTCTAAATCATCGGTGATCCAGATAATGTGCCCCTGCTGCACCTGGGCACCTTGAAACAGGCGGTGGGCGGCCTCCATGCCTAAATCCGGGCGGCTGCCCAATTTGGGCATGATCATGGGGTTGAGGCTGGGAAGCAGTTTGAGCAGGGTGGCGCTGTCTTCCGCCAGCGGGGTGATCACATGGGCGGAACCGGCATAGGCCACCAGACCGAAGCGTTGCTCCGGATGGCGTTTGATCAGGTCTTCCACTTTATAGCGGGCCCGTTGCAGGCGCGAGGGCTTGATATCCTGCGCCAGCATGGAGAGGCTCAGGTCAAAGACGATGACCACGCCGGTGCGCACTTTGTGGGCGGGAATGGGTTTCTGTATCCAGGTGGGGCCGGCCAGGGCCAGGGCGCTGATGATCCACAGGGCTAAGAGGCCATGGATGGGCCAGCGTTGCGGCGGTTGCTGATCCGCTATAAACAGCCGGGCAAAGCGCCCTTCCATTACCTGAGCCCAGTTGCCGAGGGGGTGTTGACGCTTGAGCAGCCGCCACCACAGCCATAAGGCTGGCAGCACGGCCAACAACCAGGCGGGGCGCAGAAAATGAAAAGCGGACAGGTCCATTATTTCCGCCTCCGGAGGGCAAGGGTCAGGCTGATCAGCAGAACGGCGCCTAAGGGCCAGACAAATAGTTCCGTGTGCGCGCGATAGCTGTGTACGGCATAGGGGGTTTGTTCCAGCCGGTTGATCGCCTCGTAAATTTCCGCCAACTGCTGGGGATTGCGTGCCAGATAGAACTGGCCGCCGGTGATTTCGGCAATGCGCTTGAGGGTGGCCTCATCATAGTCGTAGCCGCCACCCCGGCCGCTGCTGCGACCAATGGCGATGGTGTAGATCTTCAGGCCGAAGCGTTTCGCCTGGGCTGCCGCTTCCAGCGGTTGCACCACGCCATCGGTATTGGCACCGTCGGTCAGCAGAATTAGCACGCCTTTCTGTTTACCCGCCTGCTGTAGGTGTTTAATGGTCAAGCCAATGGCATCGCCGATGGCTGTATTATCGCCGGCCATGCCAATCTGCGCTTCCTGAAGTTGTGTTTTGACACTGTTCAGATCGTAAGTGAGGGGACTGATGACAAATGCCCGGGAGCCGAAAACCACCAACCCCAAACGGTCGTTTTCTCTTGACTGGATAAAATCCTGCACCACCTCCTTGACCACACTGAGGCGGTCAGCCGCTTGCCCGTGCAGGCGCATGTCGGGTTTTTCCATGGAGCCGGACAGATCCACCGCCAGCATTATATCCTTACCCTGCTGGATTAAAGGGGTGGGGGTGAGATACCACACGGGTCGCATGGCGGCCAGCACCACCAGGGCCCACAGCAGCCATGCCCACAGAGGGATGGGGTGTTTGGCCACTTTGCGCATCAGTTGATTCCCTCTCACGCTCTGTTTCGCCGTATCGAACAGGGTGGGCGCCAAAAGCGGCGGCTCCTCCGGCGCAGGCGGCAGCAACTGGCGCACCAGCCAGGGCAAAGGCAAGAGGGCGAGCCACCAGGGCCACAGCAGATCCAGTTGGTGCAACAGGCTCAGCCACTCACTCATTGATGGTGTCTCCTGATCCATTGGTGCGCGAAGCGGATGAACCTGTCAATGCGCGCTGTTTCATGTGAAACATGTTTAACATAGGCCAGGCGGATTATCTCCTCCAGGTCTTCGGGGGCTTGAACCCGCACGGCGCTGCGGCGCAGAAAGGCAGCCCATTGCTCAGGGGTCATATTACCGCGCTGTTCCGGGGTGTAGGCGGTGACCGCCACCTGTTTGAGTAAGGCGTTAACGGGCTCAATGGGATTGTCCAGCTTGCCGTTGCGCCATAGGGATTCAATGGCCGCCAGCCGTTTTTGCGCTTCGCGGCGATAGGCGTCCAGATGCCAGTTGCGCCAGAGAAACCACAAAAGCCAGGTGACAAAACCGATGGCGCCGACAATAAGAAACCACCATACCTCTGCCAATGGCCACCAGCCAACCGGTGGTGGAGGGATCAGGTCATGGGGCAGTTTCATTGCACAATGCCATCCTGTTGCAGTTGTTCCAATGGATCAGCGCCGGTGCTCAGGCTGAATACCGGTATTTTAAATCCCAGCAGGTGGCGGCGAACAGGTTGCCACTGGCGGATAAAGGCTTTGGCATAGGCTTCACGGGTAGCGGGATCATGGGTGTCGAGGGTGAGGATCTGAGCCTGCTTCTGTATCCGTACGCTGCCGATGGCGGGCAACTGCGCCTCCAGGGGGTCGAACACATTGAGGGCGATAATATCCTGATGCCGACGCAGTTGAGCGATCTGCTCCAAAGCGTGGTTGTACAAGGCGCGCAGATCGCCCAGGAGCAGGAGTTTGCTGCCCGGTTTTACCAGCCTACCACACTCCCGCAGTGCGGCCTGCCAGGTGGTGGGATTGAGACTGCCGGGCTGTTTCAGGCGGTGATGAACCTGCAGCGCCTGATGAAAAATGCGCATCAGGTTAGTCTCGGCGCGCTGCGGCGGAATCCAGTGGTGGGTGTGGTCGTTGAAGATGAGGGCGCCGATGCGATCCTGTTGTTGCAACACCGTCCAGCCCAAAATGGCGGCCAGATGCAGCACCAGTGAGGCCTTGAGCTGCACCTGGCTGGCAAAGAAGGTGGCTGCGGTCTGATCCACCAGCAATATGGTGGGGCGCTCGTGGGCTTCGGTGAATACCTTAGTGTGGGGTTTAAGGGTGCGGGCGGTGACTTTCCAGTCCATGTGGCGCACCTCATCGCCCGGCTGATAGGGGCGCACCTCGGCAAATTCCATGCCCCGACCCTTGCGTGGTGTGCGCACCTGCCCGCCCATCTGGCTGATGAGCTGCTGCGTGCCGGCCAGTTTGCGCCGTTTCAGCCGATGGCGCCAGGCGGTCAGCTCAGCCAGGGTGG
>DQVN01000073.1 GCA_015661715.1 Sulfurivirga caldicuralii | reverse complement strand
TCCTGCATCACCTCGCCCAATTGGCCGGAGAGTTTGAAGCCGCGGTTGAGCGTATGGACACGGGTGGCCTCCACGGTCAAGGTGGCGCCCCCCAGCGCAGTCCAGGCCAGGCCGATCACCGTTCCGATCAGGCGGGGATGTTTCTCGCCATGGAACCGGGGTTGCCCCAGGTAGTCGCCCAGCTCATTGACATGAATACGCAGGGATTCCGCCTTTCCCGTGACCAGCTTCATGGCCGCTTTACAGATGATTTTGCCCAACTGCTTTTGTAGCGAACGCACCCCGGCTTCCCGGGCGTAGCCTTCAATCACATGGCGAATGGCCGCGTCGGTAATCTGCACCTGCTGTTTGGTCAGCCCCGCCTCCTTGAGCAGCTTAGGCCACAGGTGATGTTTGGCAATCGCCACCTTTTCTTCCGTAATATAGCCGGATAGGCGGATCACCTCCATGCGGTCCAGCAATGGGCCGGGGATGGTGTCCAACTGGTTGGCCGTACAGATAAACAGTACATTTGACAGATCAAAACGCACATCCAGATAGTGATCGAGGAAGTCGCTGTTTTGTTCCGGATCCAGTACTTCCAGCAGTGCCGAGGCAGGATCCCCCTGGTAGCTGGCGCCGATTTTGTCGATCTCATCCAGCATGATAACGGGATTGGCCGTGCCAGCGGTTTTCAGGGCTTGAATGAATTTACCGGGCATTGCGCCGATGTAGGTGCGGCGATGTCCCTTGATCTCAGCCTCATCGCGCATGCCGCCGACACTGAAGCGGTAGAATTTGCGCCCCAGCGCTTCGGCAATGGAGCGGCCGATCGAAGTTTTACCCACCCCCGGTGGGCCCACAAGCAGAATAATCGATCCGGAAACCTCGCCTTTGAGTTTGCCCACGGCGATAAACTCGAGAATGCGTTCTTTGACATCGTCCAATCCGTCATGGTGCTTATTGAGGACTTTGCGGGCATGTTCCAGATCGAGATTGTCTTTGCTATGGATTCCCCAGGGGAGTTGGGTGACCCACTCCAGCCAGTTGCGTGAAACCGCATACTCCGGTGAGTGGGGGTCCAGCATGGATAGCTTGTTCAGCTCTTCTTCCACCTTTTCCTGCGCTTCTTTGCTGAGCGCGAGGGTTTCCAGCCGTTCGCGGAAACGGTCCACATCAGCGCTGCGGTCATCCTTGACAATGCCCAGTTCTTTCTGGATCTCCTTGAGTTGCTGTTTCAGGAAAAATTCGCGCTGGTGTTGGGTTAAATTCTCCTCCACCCGCTCGCGGATATTGCTCTGGATGCGGGAGATTTCAATTTCATCCTTGATCAGCTTGAGCGCCTTTTCCAGGCGTTCGCTTAAGTTAAGAGTATCCAGCACATCCTGCAGCTTAGGGCCTTCCGCCGTGGTCAGCGTGGCGGCGAAGTCCGCCAGTTGGGCATGATTGGATGGGCCGAAGCGGTTAAGAAAATAGCGCAGCTCTTCGCTATAGAGGGGATTGAGCGGCAACAGCTCCCGAAAGGCATTCATAATCGCCAGGCCATAGGCCTTCAATTCAGTCTCTGAGGCGTCCGCCACGTCTTCCGGATAATCCACCACCGCTTTGTAGGGCGCATGATCGGTAATGAAGTGGTCAATGCGGAAGCGGCGCAAACCTTCCGCAATGAGTTGAATATAGTCATCCTTCACTTTCAGTTCATGGACGCGCACCAGTGTGCCGGTACGGGAAAACGCCTCTGGCGGGGCATTGTGGTTGTCTTCCGTGTCCACATAGACCACGCCGATGACATTTTGTTCAGCCGCCTGCATCGCCTCGATGGTTTCCAGCCAGGCGTTCTTGTTGAGCACTACCGGTAGGGTCTGGCCGGGAAAAAAGGGCCGGTCTTTGATAGGCAGCAGGTAGATGGTGCGCGGCAACTGCTGGTTGGCAGGTGCCGGTGTTTGTTCATCTGCTTCGTCGTTGGGAATGACTTCACCTTCAAAAACAGATGATGCTTCGGCCTGGTTTTGTTCGTTGCGATCGGTATCCATAAGCACCCTCTTATGTAATCTTCTCTGATTAACGATATCATATGGGGTTGTGATCATGAACATTCAAGGAATTTGCTATGGAACCTGTCAAAATTGGCTTTGTCACGGTCTCGGATCGAGCCAGCCAGGGTGTGTATGAGGATAAGGGCGGGCCGGCCATGCAGGCGTGGATCGATAAAGCGCTGAAAACCCCGTGGGTCCCTGTGGCGCGCCTGATACCTGACGAGCAGGGGTTGATCGAGCAGACATTGCGAGAGTTGGCGGATCGTGAGGGATGCTGCTTGATTTTGACCACCGGGGGCACCGGCCCGGCAAAACGGGATGTCACCCCTGAAGCCACGGAGGCGGTCTGCGACAAGATCTTGGACGGTTTTGCCGAGCAGATGCGCGCGGTATCGTTACAGTATGTGCCCACAGCGATTCTTTCACGACAGATTGCAGGCGTGCGTGGCAGCAGTCTGATTATCAATCTGCCGGGTAAACCATCGGCCATTGCCGAATGTCTGGAGGCGGTGTTTCCAGCGGTGCCTTACTGTATAGATCTGATCGACGGGCCCTACCTGGAGACGCATGATGACTTTATTCAGGCCTTCCGTCCCAAACATGCCAAAAAACCCATTGCTGAAACTTGACAGGGCAAAGCGGGCTGTTAAAATACGCGCCATCCTAACGGAGTGTAGCGCAGCCTGGTAGCGCACCTGTTTTGGGTACAGGTGGTCGCAGGTTCAAATCCTGCCACTCCGACCAATACGGTCTCGGATGGGGTTCCATCCGAGGCTTTTAATTTACCTTTCTGTTGAAAGGGTCTCGAATGAGCGCCCGTAGCTCAACTGGATAGAGCAACGGCCTTCTAAGCCGTAGGCTGCAGGTTCGAGTCCTGCCGGGCGTGCCACACGGCCGCCAGATCTGACACAATATGGTGGGTGTAGCTCAGTTGGTAGAGCCCAGGGTTGTGATCCCTGTCGTCGCGGGTTCGAGTCCCGTCACCCACCCCACTTCCCATCTTACTTCTTGATAAAATCCTTTTGTTTTTTGCAAAATCCGTTATCGTCCGTGGACGGGCTAATACCAAAAGGAGCCTTCAATGAAAAAAGCAATCGGTCTGGCCGTTTTGACAGCGGCCATGGGGTTTGTCGGGCAGGCAGTCGCTTCGGGTTTCCAGCTGTTTGAGCAAAGCGGCAGCGGTCAGGGGCGTGCTTTTGCCGGCATGGGGGCGGCCAGTGATGATGCGTCGGTGCAGTGGTACAACCCCGCCAGCTTGACAGCGATTCAGGGTCATCAGATTGTAGCTGGTGCGCACTATATTGTGCCGTCAGCAGATTATAACGATGATGGCTCGACGGGGCTGTTGCAATTGCTGCCTGGCAGTGGGGACGACAATGGCGGTCAGTCTGCGTTGGTACCCAATCTGTTCTGGAAAGGGTACTGGGGTGGGCATGATATTGGTTTGAGTATCGTGGCACCTTTTGGTTTGGAAACCCGGTATGACGAGGATTGGCGCGGGCGCTATCTTGGGGTGAAATCCGATCTTCGAACCATCAATATCAACCCTTCGCTTGCGCGCAAACTGGGTAATCTCTCCTTAGGGGTGGGGATCAGTGCCCAGTATTTGGATGTCACCTTGACCAAAAAAGCCTATAGCGGCACCCCGGGACAGGATTATTTTGTGGATATGTCCGGTACCGCTTGGGCATGGGGCTATAATCTGGGGATGCGTTATCAAACTCAACGCAATACGGTTGGATTGGCTTTCCGCTCCACCATGGATCAGAAGGTGAGGGGGCGATTGAAAGTGTATGATGCGGCAGGTAACCTGTTAGCGCCCCTGTCTGAACCTGTCAAATCTGATATTACCCTGCCAGCTACCGTGGATCTCTCGTGGGCGCACCGCTATAACG
>DQVN01000146.1 GCA_015661715.1 Sulfurivirga caldicuralii | reverse complement strand
ATTCTGCATATTATCCCCCAAAGTTTCACCCTGGACGGACAGGGAGGGATCCGCCAGCCGGTGGGCATGTCCGGGGTGCGTCTGGAAGCCCATGTGCATATCATCACCGGTTCGGTCAGTGCGGTGCAAAATATCATCAAATGTGTGAAACGCTGTGGTCTGCAGGTGGCCGATGTGGTGCTGGAGCAGCTTGCCTCTGCCGAAGCGGTACTATTGGAGGAGGAGAAGGATCTGGGCGTTTGTCTGGTGGACATTGGGGGCGGCACCACTGATATTGCGCTCTTCTATCAGGGCGCCCTCCACCATACCGGGGTGATCGATGTGGCCGGTGATCAGGTTACCAATGATATCGCTTTGGGGCTACGCACACCCACGCCGGCAGCCGAGGAGATCAAAAAGAAGTGGGGCGTCTGTCTGGCAACCTTGGTGAGCGAAGGAGAAGAGATTGAAGTGCCCAGCGTGGGCGACCGTCCGGCTCGTTGCATGAGTCGGCGCAATCTGGCGGCCATTATCGAACCCCGCTATGAAGAGCTGTTCCAGTTGATTCAGCAGGACCATATGCAGATTAATGGATTTCAAAATTTGACCGCAGCAGGGGTGGTGTTGACCGGCGGCAGCAGCCGTATACCGGGTGCGGTGGAATTAGCCGAAGAGGTTTTCCATATGCCGGTGCGTTTAGGCACGCCTCAAAGCATTAAGTGGCTGACCGATCTTTTGCTGTCGCCAGAGTATGCCACTACCGTGGGTCTGCTCTATTATGGTCTGCGTAAACAGCATACACAGCCGACAGGGGCGAGCCGCAGCATGGAACTGCCCAATATGGGGTCTTTGTTTGCGCGCATGAAGCACTGGTTCAGCAACAGCTTTTAAGCACCAGCATGATAAAATGCGTTTTTTAGACTATTCTGGCCCGCTGTCGTGAAACAACGCACCCTTGCCAACCCTATCACCGCCCGCGGCGTCGGCCTGCATACGGGTCATGAAGCCAATATGACCCTACGCCCCGCGCCGGCGGATACGGGCATTGTCTTCCGTCGCGTTGATCTGGATCCGGTGGTGGACATTCCCGTGGCCCCCGATGTGGTGGGTGAGACCACTTTGTGCACCACCATTGCCCGTCATGGGGCCAAAATCGCTACCATTGAGCATCTTATGTCCGCCCTGGCCGGAGTGGGAATCGATAACCTCTATGTGGATATTGACGCCGATGAGGTGCCCATTATGGATGGGAGCGCCTCCCACTTTGTATTTCTGCTGCAGGCGGCGGGCATTGAGGTTCAGGATGCACCGAAACGGTTTGTACGTATTCTCAAACCGGTGCGGGTGGAAAATGACAAGGGCGGCTGGGCGGAATTTCATCCTTATCAGGGATTTCGGCTTACCTTTTCCATCGAGTTTGATCACCCCGCCTTTCGGCAAACGGCGGAGCAGATGACGCTGGAGTTTTCTTCCACCGCCTATTTTAAGGAGGTCAGTCGCGCCCGCACCTTCGGTTTTTACAAGGATATTGAGACCCTGCGCCAGCACAATCTGGCTTTGGGCGCCAGCCTGGACAATGCCATTGGTTTGGATGAAACGGGGGTGATGAACAAAGAGGGGCTGCGGAATCGGGACGAATTCGTGCGCCATAAAATTCTCGATGCGGTGGGGGATCTCTATCTACTAGGCCATCCGATTCTGGGGGAGTTCAGGGCGCATAAGTCAGGTCATGCTCTGAACAATACCTTGCTGCGTGCTTTGATAGCTGACCGCTCAGCCTGGGAAATGACCACGGTTGTAGATGATCGCGTCCCCATCAACTACGGCAGCAGCAAAATCATCATTTAAGCCGCTGCTTGAGCTTTTCACTCAACCGCTGCAGGCGTTGGCGTACATTCTCATGTCGTAACATCGCTGCGGTGGCCGCCATCTGGGCTATATGGGTTTCATCCGCTGTCAGCTTGGCCTGTCGACGCCAGGTGGTGGGTTGCGGCAGCTGGATCACGCGCACCTTGACCTGCTGCAGGGCCAGATGGGGCCAGTGCTGATGCACAGCCGCCAGCAGCTGGGGTGCCATATAGTGCAGGCGACTTCCCCAGGTGGCCTGATCGGTCAACAGCACCAGTCTGTTACCTTCCAATGCCGTACCCAGCAGGTGTGGGCGTAGGGTGTCGGGCAAGGCCGCTTGCACCGCCTGGGTGAGCTGCTGTTGCGCCTCGCTCAGCGCCAGCAGTTGTTTCAAGGCGTGATACGCTGAGGCGGATTTCATATGGTATTATTCCTTGGTTTTTCCAACCTTATTCATTAAAGCATATTACCTATGATCAAAAACCTGTTGCGCAAACTGATTGGTACCCGTAACGACCGTCTTCTCAAACAGTATCAGAAGCGGGTTGAGCAGATCAACGCTTTGGAGCCGGAGATGGAAGCGCTCTCCGATGAGGCGTTGCAAGCAAAAACCGACCATTTCCGTGAACGTTTGCAGCAGGGGGCGTCCCTGGATGCGCTGCTGGTGGAGGCTTTTGCCGTCTGTCGCGAGGCCAGTAAGCGGGTGTTGGGTATGCGCCACTACGATGTGCAGCTCATTGGCGGCATGGTGCTCCATGAAGGCAAGATCGCCGAGATGCGCACCGGCGAAGGCAAAACTCTGGTGGCCACGCTGGCGGCCTATCTGAACGCTTTGTCGGGCAAGGGCGTGCATGTGGTCACCGTCAACGACTATCTGGCCCGGCGCGACGCGGAATGGATGGGTAAGCTCTATGGCTGGTTGGGGTTGACCACCGGGGTGATTGCCAGCGGCCAGAGCGAGGAGGAGAAGCGTCTGGCCTATGCGGCGGATATCACCTATGGCACCAACAATGAGTTTGGCTTTGATTACCTGCGGGACAATATGGTCTTCACCCTGGAAGAGCGGGTGATGCGCGGGCTTAACTATGCCATTGTGGATGAGGTGGATTCCATCCTGATCGATGAAGCACGCACGCCGTTGATTATCTCCGGCCCGGCGGAAGACCGCTCCGAGCTCTATCTCAAGCTCAACGAGATCGTTCCCCACCTGGAGCGGGGTGAGGAGGATGAGGAGAACAAGACGGCCACGGGTGATTACACCGTGGATGAAAAGGACAAGCAGGTGTATCTCACCGATCAGGGCCACGAAAAAGTGGAGCGGCTGTTGCGCGAAATGGGGCTGCTGGGTGAGGGTGAGAGCCTGTATGATGCCAAACACCTGGGGTTGATGCACCATGTCAATGCCGCCCTGCGCGCCCATGTGTTGTTCGAGAAGAACCGGGACTATATTGTCGAAAACAATGAAATAGTCATCATCGACGAGTTTACCGGGCGCAAGATGACCGGGCGGCGCTGGTCGGAAGGGCTGCATCAGGCCATTGAGGCCAAAGAGGGCGTGCCGATCCAGGCGGAGAACCAGACGCTGGCTTCCATTACCTTCCAGAACTACTTTCGCCTGTATGACAAGCTGGCCGGTATGACCGGTACCGCGGATACCGAAGCGGGCGAATTCATGCAGACGTACGGGCTGGAGGTGGTGCAGATCCCGCCCAACAAGCCGACTCAGCGTATCGATCATCCCGATCTGGTTTTTCTGGATATGCCTTCCAAGCTGGAGGCGGTGGTCAAAGAGGTCAAAGCCAGCCACGAGAAAGGTCAGCCGGTGCTGGTGGGCACCGCTTCCATCGAGATGTCAGAAGTGGTTTCCGGTTTGCTGAAAAAGGCGGGTATTCCCCACAATGTGCTCAATGCCAAAAACCATGAGCGCGAGGCGCAGATTATTGCCGATGCGGGTCAACCGGGTGCGGTGACCGTGGCCACCAATATGGCCGGCCGGGGTACCGATATTCAGCTAGGAGGGAATCTGGAGCAGGAGTTGGCGGCGCTGGGTGAGGAGGCCACGCCTGAGCGGATCGATCAGGTCAAGCAGGCCTGGCGCAAACGCCATGAACAGGCCAAGGCGGCCGGCGGTCTGAAGGTGATCGGCACCGAACGCCATGAATCCCGCCGTATCGACAACCAGTTGCGTGGACGTTCTGGCCGTCAGGGCGACCCGGGCGAGAGCCGTTTCTATCTCTCCTTGGACGACGACCTGATGCGCATCTTCGCCTCTGACCGCATCAAAGCCATGATGCAGAAGCTGGGCATGCAGCCGGGCGAACCCATTGAGCACCGCATGGTCACCCGCGCCATCGAGAGTGCGCAGAAGAAGGTGGAGGCGCGCAATCAGGATGCCCGCGCCCACCTGCTCAAGTTTGACGATGTGGCCAATGAGCAGCGTCTGATCGTCTATGCGCAGCGTAATGAGATCCTGGAGTCGGAGGATATCTCGGATCTGCTGGCCCAGATGCGCACTGAGGTGGTTAATGACCTGATTGATGTTTATATACCGCCGGGCAGTCTGGATGAGCAATGGGATGTGTCCGGTCTGGAATTGGCGTTGAAGGAGCGCCTGGGAATCGAGCTGCCTGTGGCTCAGTGGGTCAAGGAAGACAGCAGCCTGCACGAGGAAGCCTTGCGCGAGAAAATCCTACAGGCGGTGGAGGAAGCCTACGCTGCCAAGGTGGACGAGCTGGGTGAACAGGTGATGCGCGGTTTTGAAAAGGCGGTGCTGTTGCAGACCCTGGATCAGCTATGGCGAGAACACCTCACCGCCATGGAGCATCTGAAGAAAGGCATCCACCTGCGGGGTTACGCCCAGAAGGATCCTTTCCAGGAATACCGCCGGGAAGCCTTCGAGATGTTCCAGGATTTCATGTGGGCGGTGAAGCGGGAAACCATCGAACAGCTGACCCGCCTGACCCTGGTGCGACAAGAGAATTTAGCCGCCCTGGAAGCTCAGGAGCAGGCCCGGCTGGCGGAGTTGGAGGTGCACCATGACGACCTGTTCGCCGACATGGGTGCGCAGGCGGCAGCGCTGCCTCAGCCCGCCCTGGCGTCGGAGGAGGCGGCGACGCAAACGGTACGCCGCAATACCCCCAAAGTGGGCCGAAATGACCCCTGTCCCTGTGGTTCGGGCAGGAAATACAAGCATTGTTGCGGTAAGTTGAGTTAAAGGAGGCAATATGGCCGTTGGATTGAGTGCCACCTTGCCGGAGATCCACCCGGTCGCAGGCGTCTGGTTGGGAACCACGGCGGCAGGCATTAAAAAGCATGGTCAGCCGGATCTGGTGGTGATGCGCTTAAGCGAGCAGACCCGCACGGCCGCGGTCTTTACCCGTAATGCCTTCTGTGCTGCACCGGTGACCGTGGCCAAGGCCCATCTGGCCGTCGCCACCCCGCGGGCGCTGGTGATCAATGCCGGCAATGCCAATGCGGGCACCGGCGAGCAAGGGCTAGAGGATGCCCGCACCACCTGTGCCTGGGTAGCGGCGGAACTGGGGGTAGAGCCTGAGCAGGTATTGCCCTTTTCAACCGGTGTTATTGGTGAGTATCTGCCTATGGCGGCCATAGAACAGGGCATTCCCGCCGCCCTGGCGGGCCTGAGCGTGGAGGGCTGGCATTCAGCCTGTTATGGCATTATGACCACCGATACGGTGCCCAAAGTGGTCAGCCGCCGCGTAGACATCGACGGCAGCGAGATTGTCATTACCGGTATGGCCAAAGGATCCGGCATGATCCACCCTAATATGGCCACCATGTTGGCCTTTGTGGCTACGGATGCCAAGGTGGCCCAGCCTGTGCTGGCGGCGGTTTTGCAGCAGGCGGTGGACGCCTCCTTCAACCGTATCACCGTGGATGGGGACACCTCCACCAATGACGCCTGCACTTTGAGCGCCACTGCTGAGGCGGACATGGCGGAAATCGGCCAGTTGGACAGCCCTGCAGGGCAGGCATTTGCCAGCGCCATTACTCAGGTATTGGGTGAGCTGGCACAGATGATCGTGCGTGATGGGGAAGGGGCGACCAAATTCGTCACCATCCGCGTAGAAGAGGCCGCCTCGCAGGATGATGCCCTGAAAGTGGCCTTTACCATTGCCCACTCACCGCTGGTGAAAACAGCCCTGTTTGCTTCCGATCCCAACTGGGGGCGGATTCTGGCCGCCGTGGGCCGTGCCGGTGTGGCGGGGCTCAATATCCAGGCGGTGCGCATCTGGCTGGATGATGTTTGTATTGTCAAAGCGGGCGGGCGATCGCCCGACTATACGGAAGCTGACGGCCAGCGGGTGATGCGCCAGGATGAGAT